>JAGYNW010000056.1 GCA_018399915.1 Candidatus Omnitrophota bacterium | reverse complement strand
AAGCCTATGAAATGATTACAAGGAAATGATGGAATGAACGCCAAATGCAAGCAGAAAATGGAATTGAAAATAAGTCAGCAAATGAAGGCTTTCCTGGAAAATTTTATTGGAGAGTATCCGAAATCCGTAACAACAAAGATCTTGGGTGACATGATCATTGTCCGTTTTAAAAATATTTTACCTCCGGCCGAAAGAGACATGTCCCGGTTTCAAGAAGGCGCGAAAACAATAAAAGCATTAAAGGAAAAAATTTTTATTGATTCAAAGCCATTGTTAAAAGAATTGATTGAATGCGTAACGCGTGTAGAGGTTGTCGATGTTCATTCAAGTTTTGATGTTAAAAGCGATCAAAGGATAGAGGTGTTTACTTTGATTAAGAATTTGTGTTAAAAGGCTGCTATTAGGAACCAGTTTAGAAGAGCGAGTCAGAAATTATGTTTTCAAAGATCTTAATTGCCAATCGGGGGGAGATAGCTTTACGGGTTATCAGGGCGTGCCGTGAAATGGGGATCAAGACGGTTGCCGTGTTCTCTGAGGCGGACAGGGATTCTTTGCATGTGCGTTTTGCTGATGAGGCTATCTGCATTGGTAAGGCTCCCAGCCAATATAGTTATCTTGATATCCCGAGGATTATCAGTGCGGCTGAAATTGCGGATATTGATGCGATACATCCCGGGTATGGATTTCTCTCGGAAAACACGCATTTTCTGGAAGTCTGTGAAGGGTGCGATATCACCTTTATTGGCCCATCCTCTTTGGCGATAAGTCAAATGGGAGACAAGTGTGTCGCGCGGGAGACTATGATCAAGGCGAAAGTTCCGGTTGTTCCGGGAAGTGATGGGGCGATACGGAATGGGGCCGAAGCGATTAAAGCCGCCCAAAGAATCGGGTACCCGATTATGATTAAAGCCTCCGCCGGTGGAGGCGGCAAAGGCATGCGCATCGCGCATAATCAAGAGAGCCTGATTTCAGGGTTTCATATGGCCCAAAGAGAAGCTATGGCCTCTTTTAATAATGATGAAGTATATTTCGAAAAGTATATTGATGAAGCGCGTCATATTGAAATACAAATTTTAGCTGACAAGCACGGGAACACAATTCATCTCAGGGAAAGAGAATGTTCTATTCAACGGCGGCACCAAAAATTGATTGAAGAGACGCCATCACCCGCGATCAGCGAGAAGCTAAGAAAAGAAATGGGTAAAGCGGCAATAAAAGCAGCGAAAGCCGTAGATTATTACAGTGCCGGAACAGTTGAATTTATTCTTGATAAACAAGGAAATTATTATTTTATGGAAATGAATACACGGATCCAGGTTGAGCATCCCATAACCGAGATGATAACGGAAGTAGATTTGCTTAAAGAGCAGATTCGGATAGCCGCGGGAGAAGAATTGTCCTACAAGCAAAGGGATATTGGGTGTAAGGGGCATTCAATCGAATGCCGCATCAATGCCGAAGATCCGGAAAATAATTTTATGCCTTCTCCGGGCAAAGTTGTGCAGTATAGTCCGCCCGGCGGGCTGGGTGTCCGCATAGATTCGCATCTCTATGAAGGGTATTCTATCCCACCATATTATGATTCCTTGATCGCCAAATTGATAGTTCAGGCAGAAGACCGTCCCGCTGCGATCGCGAGAATGAAACGGGCTTTGGGTGAATATATCATTGAGGGCATCAAAACAACCATCCCTTTCCATCTGAAGGTGTTAAATCATGGAGATTTTCAAAAAGGGGAATATTCCACGAAATTTATCGAAAACAAATTAGTGAAAGGAGCTTAGCCGCCATGGACAAGAAAATATCAGTAGGCATCATTATGGGAAGTGATTCTGATTTGCCCATTATGCAGCAAGCCGCTCAAGTTCTTGATAAATTTGATATAGGCTATGAGATTAATATTGTGTCGGCCCATCGCACCCCGGCCAAAGCGCATAATTATGCCACAACGGCTGAAGAGCGAGGGCTTGAAATCATAATTGCCGGTGCGGGAAAGGCGGCCCATCTGGCGGGCGTGATGGCGTCTTTAACCCCGATACCCATTATTGGCGTCCCGATGCAAACAAGCCTGGCCGGAGGATTAGATTCTTTACTGTCGATTGTCCAGATGCCGTCAGGTATTCCTGTGGCTACGGTTGCCATTGGGAAAACCGGCGCGGTCAACGCAGCCATTCTCGCGGCTCAAATGCTAAGCATCAAATTTCCCGAAATACGAAAGAAGGTCATCTCTTACAAAGAAGGGTTAGTTAAGTCCGTTGAAGAGAAATCCAAGGCCTTGGAGAATCATAAATGAAAGCCATGATTGCTTTAGAAGATGGCAGACTTTTTGAAGGAAGAGCTTTCGGAGCTGTTGGGGAAAAAACAGGAGAGATCGTTTTTAATACCAGCATGACGGGTTATCAAGAGATCCTTACAGACCCCTCTTATTGCGGGCAAATTGTGATCATGACTTATCCTTTGATAGGGAATTATGGAATTAATGATGAAGATCTGAATCTGACAGGCCGCAGGTGGAAGGGTTTATCGTTAAGGAATACAGCCGTTTTTTCAGTAATTGGCGGGCCCAAAAAAGTTTAGATCAGTTTCTGAAAGAAAATAATATTCTGGGCGTGGAAAAAGTCGATACGCGGGCTTTAACCAAACATATAAGATGTGCCGGCGCAATGAAAGCCATTATATCAACAGAAAATTTGAATACAGAGAAATTGATCGAAAAGGCACGTTGCTCTCAAGGGTTAGTCGGTCGTGATTTGGTCAAAACGGTTACTTGCAAGAAAATACGTAATTGGAATGAAAACGGTAAGTATAGGGTCTTGGTTATTGACTGCGGGGTTAAGCATAATATTCTTAGAGAATTGGCTGAAGTCGGCTGTCAGGTCATTGTGGCACCAGCGGCGATAAGCCTGGAAAAAATCTGCGCAATTAATCCTGACGGGTTACTGCTTTCAAACGGCCCCGGCGATCCTGCGGGGGCCCCTTATGTGGCGGAGACTATAAGAAAATTAAATGCTCAATTACCGAAATTGCCCATGATGGGTATCTGTTTAGGGCATCAAATATTGAGTTTAGCTTTTGGAGGAAAAACCTACAAACTTAAATTCGGGCACAGGGGTGCAAATCAGCCGGTAAAAGACTTGCAAACAGGAAAAGTGGAGATAACTTCTCAAAATCATGGTTTCTGTGTGGATGGGGCATCATTAAATAAGAATGAAATGGAGGTAACCCATATAAATTTAAATGATCAAACCGCGGAAGGAATACGGCATAAAACTTCTCCGGTTTTTTCCGTTCAATATCATCCGGAAGCCTCCCCGGGGCCTTACGATACCAAGTATTTATTTAATCGCTTTATCGAGATGGTGAGAATTTATAAAGGGGAAAGGGCGCTATGCCAAAAAGAAATGACATAGAGAAAATACTGATCATTGGTTCAGGCCCTATTGTCATAGGCCAAGCCTGTGAATTCGACTATTCCGGGACGCAAGCCTGTAAAGCTTTAAGGCAAGAGGGATATAAAGTGGTTTTATTGAATTCAAATCCCGCAACGATAATGACTGATCCTGAAATGGTGGAACATACCTATATCGAGCCGATTACCCCGGAAGTCGTAGAAAAAATTATTCAAATTGAAAAGCCGCAGGCTCTTTTACCCACATTAGGAGGGCAGACAGGATTAAATGTTGCGGTAGATCTGGCCCAAAAGGGAATATTAGATAAGTACAAGGTTGAGTTGATCGGAGCCAAGTTAAAAGCAATAGAAATGGCAGAAGATCGAATCCTTTTTAAAGAAGCTATGCATCGGATAAATGTCGCTATGCCTAAAAGTTCTCCGGCATATTCTGTTGATGAAGCCGTCAAAATTGCTCAAGAACTAGGCTATCCGGTGGTTATCCGTCCGGCTTATACCTTAGGTGGCGCAGGTGGAGGCATTGCCTATAATGTTGAAGAATTAAAAATGATCGCTGAGCGAGGGATAAGTGCCAGCACGATCAACCAGGTGTTGATTGAAGAATCCGTGATAGGGTGGAAAGAATTTGAGCTAGAGGTAATGCGGGATATGAAGGATAATGTGGTGATCATTTGCTCTATTGAAAATTTTGATCCCATGGGCATTCATACCGGCGATTCCATTACCGTTGCACCGGCACAAACATTAACCGATAAAGAGTATCAGTTAATGCGGATCGCCGCGATTAAGATCATACGCGAGATCGGTGTTGAGACAGGTGGCTCAAATGTGCAGTTTGCGTTAAATCCTAATGACGGGCGAATGGTTGTCATTGAAATGAATCCACGGGTATCACGTTCTTCCGCGCTTGCCTCAAAGGCCACAGGATTTCCTATCGCGAAGATCGCCGCGAAATTGGCTGTAGGTTTTACGCTTGATGAGATTCCAAATGATATTACCCAAGAGACACCCGCTTCTTTTGAGCCAACCATCGATTATGTTGTTGTCAAATATCCGCGCTGGACATTTGAGAAGTTTCCTGCCGCAAATCAGACATTAACAACTCAGATGAAATCCGTAGGTGAGGCAATGGCGATCGGCAGAACGTTTAAAGAATCTTTGCAAAAAGCGATTCGCTCGATGGAAATTGGAAAATTTGGATTTACGGATCGCGATAAAGAAATGGAGGGTCTGGATAAGAAGACATTAAAAGAGAAATTGTCTGTTCCGAATGCCAAAAGAATTTTTTATATTGATCAAGCTTTTATCTTTGGCATGGGGATCAATGAAATTTCTGAGTTAACCCGAATTGACCCCTGGTTTTTAGTTCAGCTCAAAGAAATTTACAATTTGGAGCAGGAGATTTCTTCCTATACTTTGGAGTCTGTTCCTGTGGATTTGCTGCGCGAATCAAAGGAATACGGGTTTTCGGACAGAATTTTATCTCAAATATTAACCAGTTCTGAGGAAAAGGTCAGAGAATTCAGGGTTACCCATAAAATTCTTCCAACCTATAAGATGGTGGATACTTGTGCTGCTGAGTTTGAAGCCGTAACGCCTTATTATTATTCGACATACGAATCCGAGGATGAAGTCATCCCCAGCGATAAGAAAAAGGTGATGATATTGGGCAGTGGACCTAACAGAATTGGTCAAGGGATTGAATTTGATTATGCCTGCGTGCACGCTTCTTTTGCCCTCAAAGAAGAGGGGATTGAATCCATAATGGTGAATTCCAATCCGGAGACGGTTTCCACCGATTATGATACCTCCGACCGTCTTTATTTTGAGCCGTTGACGGTTGAGGACGTTTTAAATATTTACATAAAGGAAAAGCCTTTAGGAATTATTGTGCAGTTTGGTGGGCAAACACCGTTGAATTTGGCAAAAGATTTGGAGAAAAACGGGGTTAAGATCCTGGGGACTTCCACCAACAGTATTGACCTGGCCGAAGACAGAGAAAGGTTTAATGCTCTTTTAAATAAGCTTTCGATTCGACAACCCCCATGCGGGATGGCGCGGTCTTATGAAGATGCCATAATTATTGCAAAGAAGATCGGTTATCCATTAATGGTTCGCCCGTCTTATGTTTTAGGAGGCCGGGCCATGGAAATCGTTTATGATGAAAAAACGTTAAAGGACTATGTTCAAAATGCCGTTGATGTATCTCCGCAACATCCCATTTTGATTGATAAGTTTTTAGAACGTGCGACAGAAATTGATGTCGATGCTGTTTGTGACGGACAAGACGTTTTTATTGGCGGCATTATGGAACACGTTGAGGAGGCAGGCATACATTCCGGTGACAGCGCTTGTGTGCTTCCGCCCTACAGGGTCAGCAAAGAATTGATTGAAAGAATCCAAAGATATACTTTTTCTTTAGCCCTGGAACTTAAAGTGGTCGGTCTTATGAATATCCAATATGCGATACATGAAAATAATTTATATGTATTAGAAGTCAATCCGAGAGCCTCGCGGACCGTGCCTTTTGTGAGTAAAGCCACAGGTATCCCTTTGGCCAAGATAGCAACCAAAATTCTCCTTGGTAAAAAATTAAGCGACTTTGAACTTCCCCAGGAACGGCAATTAGATTATTTTTGTGTTAAAGAGGCTGTTTTTCCTTTTGCAAAGTTTCCCGAAGTAGATCCTTGGTTAGGCCCTGAAATGAAATCCACAGGAGAAGTCATGGGCATATCCCAATCATTCGGGGCTGCTTTTTATAAATCGCAAGATGCGATTGGGTTTAATCTCCCTCTGAAAGGGTCTGTTTTAATTTCTGTGGCAGATAAAGACAAGAATGACATATTTAAGATCGCGGAAAGTTTGAAGCGTTTAGGTTTTAGTATTTATGCGACACAGGGGACGCATAGGTTTCTAAAATCAAAAGGAATCAATAGTTGTTTGGCAATAAAATTGCATGAAGGAAGGCCGAATATTCAAGATGATATATTAAACGGGAACCTGCATTTAATTATCAACACGCATGTCGGCAGGTTAAGTAAACATGATGACAGTTATATTCGAAAAGCAGCGATTAACAGAAAAATCCCTTACATAACAACTCTATCCGCGGCTTTGGCAGCATTGGAGGGGATAGAATTAGTACAAAAAGGGGAAATAGGTGTTAAATCTATTCAGGAATATTATGCTTAGCGCGCATTGATAAAAACCAAAAAAAAGGATGCAAAAAATGAATTATGTGGATAAATTACATCTGCCCAAAGAAGTCTTAGAAATATTATCTGTCTGCCCGGGATATGATATCGCCAAGGGAGTCTCTGATTTAGTCAAATTGGCGTATTGTGACGCTAAAGACGGCTGGCACGAAGTTGCTTATGATATCCCGGCGAAGGGACGTGTCGTAGAAGCCAAAGTCTGTCGTGTCCGGAACGGTATAGCCGCCAACTATCTGGAAGCTTATATGAGACGAAGAGATCCTGATTGTATGCTGATTGCGGATGATTTGCCGACAGATAAAAAACGATTTAAAGAAAAGTTCGGCTCAGATTTTCATGATTTACGTCAAGAAACATTCCAATGGCTTCAAAGTCAAAAACTCGCTATTTATCCATTTATTGCCGGTTCAGCAGATAGGGGAATTGATAGTGTTGTTGTGGCCCCGGCGAATGCTGGATTTTTCGCCTTGGGATTAGCTCTTTTACAAGGGATACTTACTCCTGATGAGATAAAAAGTGATTTTCAGCCCAAAGCGGTTATTTATGTTGCGCCACCTTTTCGACATACCCACTTTGGGGGAAAACAGGTTGTTGTGCATAACAGGCAGGAAGAATTATATGAAATGTTTAGTTACAATCTTTATCCTGGGCCCAGCGCGAAAAAAGGCGTTTATGGAATGCTGATTAATCTGGGAGAACAAGAAAACTGGGTCACCGCGCATTGTTCCACGGTTCAAGTCATTACGCCGTATGATAACAGTACAACCATAATGCATGAAGGGGCTAGCGGTGGCGGTAAAAGTGAAATGTTGGAAAGCATTCAAAGAGAGCATGACGGAAGGCTTCTCATCGGGCGTAATCTGGAGAGTGAAGAGAAAAGGTATATCGTCTTGCCCCGGGCGTGCGAATTGAATCCGGTTAATGATGATATGGCCGTATGTTTAAATACGTTGCAAAAGGATGATGGCAAACTGTATTTAGCGGATGCAGAAAATGCATGGTTTATCCGGGTGAATCAAATAACAGAATATGGGATTGATCCTGATCTGGAAAAAATAACGGTCAATCCTTCCGAGCCATTGCTTTTTCTTAACATCGACGCGGCACCAAACAGTACAGCGCTTATTTGGGAACATATTGAAGATAAGCCGGGTATTCCTTGTCCGAATCCCCGGGTGGTTGTCCCCCGCAAAATTGTTCCTAATGTGGTAAATAAACCGGTTAGTATTGATGTGCGCAGTTTTGGCGTGAGAACACCCCCCTGCACAAGAAAAAATCCAAATTATGGAATTATCGGACTGTTTCATTTGCTTCCGCCGGCACTTGCGTGGCTGTGGAGATTGGTCGCTCCCCGCGGGCATAATAACCCCAGCATTGTGAACACGGCCGGGATGAGTTCCGAAGGGGTCGGTTCGTATGGACCTTTTGCTCCTGGAAGCTACGTGGAACAGGCCAATTTATTGCTTGAACAGTTTATCCGAAATACGAATGTCAGTAATATCCTTTGTCCGAATCAAAACATCGGCATCTGGGAGGTGGGTTTTATGCCGCAATGGATTGCCAGAGAGTACCTTGCCCGGCGGGGAGGTGCAAAGTTTGCCAAAGAAAGAATGGTTGCGGCTCGCTGTCCGCTGTTGGGATATGCCATGAAATCGATGATGGTTGAAGGACAGACGATTGAAAGTTGTTTTCTGCGGGTAGAGAAACAACCGGAGGTGGGCATCGAAGCCTATGATGCCGGGGCTGAAATATTGACGCAATTCTTTTATAAACAATTGAAACCATTTTTAACTCCTGATTTAATGCCTGAAGGGAGAAATATCATTGAATGCTGTTTGGCGGGGGGGTCTGTTGAAGATTATAATGCCTTGATTAAGTCTTCCTCTGTATTCTGTGATAATGGCTAATGCATGATGAAAGGGAAGGAATATGACTAAAACACTTTTTATCGCAGGCACAGGAAAAGATGTTGGCAAGACGGCTATTTCTTTGGCGCTCATGCATCTTTTCAGTAAGAAATACAAAAGAATCGGTTATATCAAACCCATCTCGCAAAGATTCCTACCTGTTTCAGATAAAAAGGTTGGTGATGACCCGCTTTTGATAAAACAGGTTTTCAGGCTTAATGATAATATTTCGGATATGAGCCCCATCGTTATTGACGGGGATTTTACTGAAAAAATCATACAAGGCAAGATTAAAAGCTCATTTTCCAAAAATATAGTCAAAGCATTTAAAAATCTTGAGAAAGCATGCGATCTTGTCATAATCGAAGGAGCCGGTCATGCGGGCGTGGGTACCGTTATTGACCAGTCAAATGCGGATACGGCCAAATTATTAAACGCGGATGTTCTTTTGGTGGGAGGGGGAGGAATTGGGAGAGCCATCGATAAAATGATGCTTGATAAATCTTTTTTTGAGGCCAGGGGGAGCCGGGTTCTCGGGGTTATTATAAATAAGGTTTTTGCAAGAAAATATGAGAAAGTCAGCCCGCTGTTAAAACAATGGTTTCAGAAAAAGCGCATTCCGCTTTTCGGCATTTTACCTTATGATTCGTCATTGTCCCGCCCTGATGTATTGCTCATTAAAAAAGAAACCCGCGCAGAGATTATTTCGTCCAAAGGCTCTCTCGATGAAAAGATTGAGCGCATATTGATCGCAGCCGAAGGAATTGATAGTTTTTTAAAGGAGTTTAATTCCGCAGATAGGGGCACCTTGCTTATCGTTTCCATAGACAGGCTGGATATCCTTTTCTTCTTGGTTTCATCCTATTTTAAAAATTCTTCCAGGTCGAGAAATCTCAGGGCTGTTTTGATATCAGGTGCTTTGGATAAAGCATCAAAAGCAAAAGAAATATTTGAAGGTTTCGGGATCCCTGTCCTGATTTCTTCGGCCTCTGTTTATGATCTTGCTACTAAAATCCATGATCTCAAACCTAAGATGCTGCTTGAAGATATAAAAAACATTAGAACCATAAAAAATCTTTCTGAAAGATTTATTGCCTTCGATCTTTTGCAAGCCAGTTTAGACTCAAAGGTTGAGCAACAAAAAATATCATTTATCACTAAAATCCGGGATTATTTCAAAAGCCTTTTTGTTAAGTTCGGGCTATTGCCAAAAAAATAATTGTATGCATAGAAAAGGGGAAATAAGATGATAAAAGCTAATCCATCCGGGGTTTATCCTCAAATTCATTCTTCCAGTTATATGCATGAAACGGCCATAATTATCGGCAATGTGAAGATAGGTGAGAATGTATTTATCGGCCCAGGGGCTGTGATAAGAGCCGATGAAAGAAACAGCAAGATTATAATCGGAGATAATTGCAATGTTCAAGACAGAGTCATCATCCATTGTTTGGAAGAAACAACCGTTATTATCCATCAGGAGACTTCATTAGCGCATGGGTGCATCATTCATGGGCCCACGGAAATAGGGCAGAATTGTTTCATAGGCTTTGCTTCCGTTGTTTTTGATGTGTCCTTAGGCTCCCGAGTTGTGGTCAAGCATCAATGTTGCATAGAAAAGGTTGTAATTCCTTCCAATAAATTAATTGAGTCAGGTCAATGCCTAAGGAACGCAACCGATGTAGGAAGATTAGAAAATCTTAGTCAATGTGACAAGGATTTTATGGATAAGGTTTTAAAGGCTAATCTGGAATTGGTTTCGGGCTATAAACAAGAATAAAGATCGAGGTTGCGATATCTGGGAAGTATTTATTGAGATTGTTTTGTTTGTTTAAGCAAAACTCATAACGGTTTTTTTCTATGGCCGGCCAATAACCTGATATCATCTTTTTTGTATGAGTTATTAAAAGATCAGGGGCGTTTAAGGGAGTTGGGGGAAAATTTTGATGGGAAATTAAGGGTTTTGCAGAAAATTTGT
>JAGYNW010000055.1 GCA_018399915.1 Candidatus Omnitrophota bacterium | reverse complement strand
TGATTGGAAAAATAAATTTCTATATCCAACATTTAAAAATATAAAAAAATATCTTATCTGTGTTTATATTAAATGTCAAGCAATGTTCTGCTACTCCTCTTCAGTAAAAAACTTCGCCTTGGTCCCCACGCAACGCCCTCTTTGCGCTCTCAGCCAGGCGACCCAATCCTCCATGCCTTCACCTGTAGTAGAAGATATCTCAAGCAATGTAACCTTTTCATTCAGCTTGGCGATCTCTTTGCGCACGCGCTCAATGTCAAAATCCAAGACTCCTTTAAGATCGGTCTTGGTCAATAGGACAATATCCGCAGCCCTGAAAATGGTAGGGTATTTGGCCACCTTATCATCGCCCTCCGGAAGGCTGAGCAAGATCACTTTCAGATTCTCTCCCAGGTCAAATTCCCCAGGGCAAACCATATTCCCCACATTCTCGATAAAAAGAAATTCGGCTTGCGCAAGAGCCACATTGTCAATACTTTGCGCGATCTGATTGGCATAAAGATGACAGCTCATGCCGGTATTGATCTGTATGGATTCCCAAGCTGTCTCAGATAACCGGTCCGCGTCCCTGGTCGTTTTAAGGTCCCCGACAATAGCAATGCTTTTTTGCTCCGGCTGCAAAGCCGCCATGGTCTTAACCAAAAGCGTCGTCTTGCCACTGCCCGGAGAACTGATCAAATTCACGCTTAGGATATTCGCCTGTTTAAAGGTCTCTCTGTTTTTTTCTGCGACCAGATCATTGGCCCCAAGCACATTTTTCACAACATTGACTTTTTGCATAATTCCTTCCCTTCCCCAAAAATTGTTCACTCCCCTTCGAGAGAAGCCAAAATAATGGTATCCCCTTTTTCGATAGAAACATCTGCCCTCTGGCAATCCGGGCATAAAAAATCATTGATCTTCGGATAAAAAATCTTTCCACATACATTGCAACGGACCTCAGCCGGTACCTCCTCAATCTGCAAACACGCCTGTTCGGCGATTGTGCCGGCAGAAACCGCCTTGAAGGCCTCTGCCATTACTTCGGGGATCACCTGCCTTAACTCACCGGTTTGCAATATCACGCCATGCACCTTGCTAAAGCCATTTTTCTGAGCTATCGCCAAAACCTGTTCTATGAGGCCCTCGGCAATGGACATCTCATGCATATCTGCGCCTAACCTATATTTCTGTATTGAATAAAGTAAATAGTTTCGTGCTGGTATCACAATTAAGGACCTTGGCGCGATTCTCTTCTTTTCCCAGGAACTGACTGATCTCGGACATAGACTGCAGATACGCATGCGGATTATCCTTAGCCGCCAGCGTTAAAATGAATATCTGTGAGGGTTTTTTGTCCAAAGACCCGAAATCCACGCCCTCTTTGCTGATCCCCACAACCGTAACGACCCCGTTGACTGCCGTTGTTTTGGCATGCGGCAAGGCAATCCCATCCTGCATTCCCGTGGACATGATCTCTTCTCGTGACAATAAATCATTAAAAGCATCTTCTTTGAATTTCGGATTAAGTTGCTTGGAAACGATCAGCAAATCCAGGAGTTCCCGCAGTATCCCCTCCTTAGTCTTGGATTTCAAATTGACATTGATCGCCAAAGAAGAGATGATCTTGAATTTTTTATTATGATCCTCCCCTATCCCGTTAGCCGCCTTATCCTCGGCATCAAAGATCCTCTTTCCGATCAACTTCTTATCGGTTAAAGTCTGCAGGCTCTTCATCGTATACTCTAATTCGGCAATAACCTCATAGAACAAAGTATGCACAAAAGAGGCGTATTGCGCCATGCAATCAAAAAGAAATTTTTCCTGGCTGTATTTAAAGACGATGGAAATGTTATCTTTGCGGATCTGGTAAAGTTTGCCTTCTCCGGACATGCGGTGGACAAAAAATCCTTCATTTTCAAAGGCCCCGATCACCTTGCTTAACAACAACTCCGCGGTTTCCGGGCTGGGCATCGCAAAATCAATGCGCTTGCTTTCTTCCTCTTCTTTCCGTTCTTTTTTCAGGACAGGTTTATCCACACCCAGCATTCTGTCCAAAATCAAAGGGGTGATCAATGTTGTCAAGAAAGTCATAATCATGACGATATTAAAAACCTCGCCACTGATGATGCCCGCGGCAAGACCTACGCCCGCGATGATCAAAGCGACCTCACCCCTGGGGATCATGCCCACCCCGACCCTTAAAGCGCCACGCCAATTGAAATTCAAGGCAAGGCAAGGAAGACTGCATCCGATCAATTTTCCCAAGACCGCAATCACTGTATATAAAAAACCGAACCAAAGGACATGCCAGGAAGCCATTTCCCTGAGATTGATAAGCATGCCCATGACACAAAAGAAAATCGGCACGAAAAATTTCTGCAGGCTTTCCAGCTTTTCCTGAATAATGAAAGAAACATCTGTTTTAGATAGAGACAGTCCCGCCACATAAGAACCGATAATCATGGCCAGCCCCGATTTTTCAAAAATACCAGCCAGCAAAAGCGCGATGCCCAGGCTCAAGATCGCGATGGCGGTACGGTCTTCCAGGCCTTTGAGTTTCTCCGTGAGTTTTTGGCCATACTTAAGGCCCAGCAAAGTAAATCCTAACCATATCCCTACCGCCTTCAAAGTAATCAGGGAAACCTGGCCCCATCCAATCTGCCCGCTTTTGGCCATACCTAAAACAATCGCCAGAATGATGATTCCCAAAACATCATCTACTACCGCAGCCGCAAGGATCGTAAGCCCTTCCGGCGAATTCAGTTTGCTCTTCTCTGAAAGAATCCGCGCCGTAATGCCTACGGATGTCGCAGTGGAAATAACGCCCAAAAACAAAGGGATCGGATGCAAAAAGCCGCACTGGAAACCCAGAACCGGCCTGGATAATAACATGCCCAAGAGATCGCCAGCCACAAAACTGATAATAACGCCAAAAATGCCGACAACAGACCCCGCAAAAGAAAATTTCAGAAAAGAAGTAATATCGGTTTCCAGGCCGACAAAGAAGAGTAAAATGATCGAAGCGATCGTGGCAATGCTATATAATTCCACGGACACAGGAAATATCCCGTTGATCGGAAACAAGCCATGGTCAAAGCCCCATAAATGGATCTGTCCCAAGCAATAGGGACCGATAATGACCCCTGACAATATCTCGCCTAATACCGCAGGCAATTTCCACCTCTCAAAAACAGCGCTTCCCACTTTGGCTGCAAAAATGATCGCACTCAGTTGAAGAACCAGCAGGCTCGTCTTCTCCACAATATTCTCCCCGCCGGTTTCATAGGCGTGAGCATACCCATAAATCCCGAGAAAACAGCCCGTGAACAAAAAGATTTTCAGCATCTTTTTCAAATTCAATTTTAACATTCTTATACCCATGCTTTATTTGACAGGAAAGATAGACCTTTATTAAACTTTATACATAGAAATAAATAATTTTACAAGGCAAATCCCTATAATCCCAGAATTATTTTTAGAATATTGATTGATACCCTAGTTTGCGCCGGATATACTTATAGTAAGAAGGGAGATAATACCTGAAAATGCGTAAAAAATCAAAATTATTTATACTGGACACCAATATCATCCTGCATGACAGCTCCTGCTTGTACAATTTTAAAGATAATGACATTGTGGTTCCTATTGCTGTGCTGGAAGAGCTGGATCGTTTCAAAAAAGGCAAAGAATCCCTTAATTTTCATTCGCGCAACTTCCTCCGGTCCTTGGATAGCATCAGTGACGAAAATCTGTTTACCAAAGGCGTTTCCTTAGGAGAAGATCGCGGCAACGTGATCATCACGCTGGATGAAAAATTTCACCCAGACCTGTCATTCAATTTTACCGAAGACAAGGCTGATCACCATATTCTGAACACAGCCTATACCCTTGCGCAAAAAAACCGCAAACGCGAGGTCGTACTGGTATCAAAAGACGCAAATTTACGCATGAAAGCCAAGGCCGTGGGGCTGAAAGCCCAGGATTACACCTCAGATCATGTCCGGGAAATTTCCAGCCTGTATAACGGCTACCGCATTGAAGAAAATGTCTCTTCACGTATCATCGAACAGATGATCAATGAACCTTATGAGATCCCGCATAAGATGCTAAAAGCCAAAAAACAGTTCATGCCCAATGAATATATCGTCATGCGAAACAGAAAAAAATCTGTCCTGGGTTATGTCGACCCGGAAGACTTTAAAATCAAATTAATCAAGAAAGATACCGCTTACGGGATCAATCCGAGAAACGCAGAACAGGCCTTTGCCTTGAACGCGCTCTTAAATCCCAACATACAACTGGTTACAATCTCGGGCAAAGCCGGGACAGGAAAAACGCTTTTGGCTTTATCTGCCGGGCTGGAATGCCGCGCGATCTACAGCAAAGTGTTTTTGGCCCGGCCGGTTGTGCCTTTAGGCAACCAGGACATAGGCTATTTACCGGGAAAAGTCGAACAAAAGTTGACACCCTATATGCAACCCCTCTATGATAATCTGGGAGTTGTAAAAAAGACCACCATTGATGATAGCGGCAAACATTCCAGCATTAAAAAAATGCTGGAAGAAGAAAACCTGGTTATTTCCCCGCTGGCCTATATCCGGGGCCGGAGCCTTATTGATGTCTTTTTCATCGTTGATGAAGCACAAAATCTGACACCCCATGAAGTCAAAACGATCATAACCCGGGCCGGCGAAAACACAAAGATGGTTTTTACCGGAGATGTCTTTCAAATCGATCATCCCTACCTGGATAAATACTCCAATGGCCTCAGTTACCTGTTACAAAAAATGCAGGGACAAAAGATCTACACCCACATCAACTTACAAAAAGGTGAGCGTTCAGAGCTGGCTGAACTGGCAAGCAATGTTTTATAAAAACTTACGAGGATTTAATATCTTCCAATAACAAGATCGATTCCGCGATCTGCTTCATGGTCTTGCAGGTATCCATACTTTTTCTGTGGATCAATCGGTAGGCAGCATCTTCTGATAAATTATTTAAACGCATTAATACCCCCTTGGCCCTTTCCACGATCTTACGGGCCTCCAAGGCTTCTTTCGCCTTTAAAGCATCATCCATTAAATGCGTATTTTCAATAGCCACAGCCGCCTGATTGGCAACGATCTGCAAGACATCAATCTCATCTTCGGAAAAGACATGCGGTTTTTTCGTATAGACATTAACCACGCCAATCGCTTTATTTTTAACAACCATAGGTACCGCCAGCATGGATGTGAACTTTTCCTTAATGGCCAATTCCTTAAACCCGTATTTCTTTTCTTTTCGGACATCTAAAATCGTAATCGGCTTTTGGGTCTTGACCACTTCTCCGCTTATGCTCTCATTGACCTTAACGTTCGGCTTTTTTTTATATTCCTCACTTAGCGCCTGGGTTGCCTTGATCATAAGTTCTTTACCCTTTTTATCAAGCATCATGATCGAACAAATTTTGGAATTCAACATTCCGGCGGTCACGACCACGATTAGCCCTAGGATCTCATCTAAATAATCCTGCGATGTAATCGAACGGCTGACCTTCATAAGGCTGTCAAACTGCAATGCCTTACTTTTGGTTTCTTCATAGAGTTGCGCATTAGTAATGACCCCGCTTATCTGTTTGGCAATCAAGGAGATTAACTGTATGGTTCTTTCGGCATATTCATTCGGCTTTTTATGTTGAATATTGATCGCGCCGATAGGGTTGTTTTTGTAAACAATCGGCGTTGCCAGCAAGGCTTCATATTTGTCTTCCGGCAACTCTTCAAAAGACTTAAAGCGGGGGTCTTCGAACGCATTCTGTTTTATCGCAACTACCTTGTTTTTTTGGGCAACCCATCCAGCGATCCCTTCGCCTTTCTTAAGATTTACTTTGCCCAATTCTTTTTTATGTGGGGTTTTTGAGGCCATAAGAACCAGGCGCTTTTTTTTATTCTCTAAAAGATAAATAAAAACCGCATCTGCCATGGTCATATCATTAACAATGCTTACGACTTCCGACAAAACCACCTTAAGGTCTATCCCGGAATTCGTTATTTCGACAATGCGCCTGAGAATAGCCAACTCTTCTTTATCCGAAATTTGAAGTCTGTTTTTTTCCATCTTTCCTCTTCCTTTAAAAGCGTTCAATCATAACGGCGATCGATCCCCCACCGCCGAAGGAAACACAAACCATCCCTCTTCTCTTTTCTTTTGTCCTTAAAGCGTTCATTAATGTAACCAAGGCCCTTAACCCGGAAACGCCCATCGGATGCCCCAGGGCGATATCGCCTCCCCAAATATTCCTTTTCGCCACAGGAATTTGTAATTTTTCAAAAGTATATACCGCTTGGGCGGCAAATGCCTCACATATCTCGAACAGATCAATGTGCTCAGCTGTCATCCTCGCCTCTTTAAGGCAGGCTTGTATAACTTTGACCCCGCTTTCATAAGTGGTCGCGGGATCCCCTGTCACACTTTGGCAGGCAAGGATACGGGCCTGCAATCCACGTTCTTTCTCAGCCTTGTTTCTCTGGGCGGACAAAAGCACCGCAGCAGCACCGTCACAAATCCTAGAGGAATTACCTGCAGTAACCGTGCCTTCTTCTCGAAAGGCCGCGGGCAGTTCGGCCATGGCCTCCAAACTAATCCGTTTACGGATACAGTCATCTGACATAGAAGCCAACGCTCCTGCTGTCTCCATATCTATAATCTCTTTGATAAAAAAACCCTCTTTTGTCGCGTGGCTTGCTTTACGATGACTTTCAAAGGCATACTCATCCTGCTGTTTTCTGGATATCTTATGCTTTTGCGCAAGGTCCTCGGCAAGCACTCCCATCAATTTTCCTGTCAGAGAACACCGCAGGCCATCCCGCTCAACACTATCAATAACATCTTCTCGCCGTAGCTGTTCCTCTTTTTCCCGGGGGATCAAAAAAGGCGCATGCGTCACACTTTCAGCGGCCGCGATCAAAACCGCATCCTGCCTTCCGGAAAGAATCCCCTCATATCCAAAGATCAGCGCCTCAAGGCCTGATCCACAGACATTGTTGATTACTGCCGCAGGAAGATCTCCGGGTAGCCCCGCGCGCGACACAGCCTCTCTGGCAAAATTTTGTCCCAATCCCGCCGAAAGGGTATTTCCCAAAAGCACTCTTTGGATATCACGCGGATCCCATCCGCTTTTTTCCATGACCGCCCGCATCACACCCGCAGCCAAGTCTCCGGCTTGATACCGGTTTAAAGTCTTATGCGGTTTCCCGAGAAGCGTCCTTACGCCTTGTACAAGATAAACATCCCTTTTCTCTTTCTTCAAGCGCTTTCTCCTTCAAAACCCCTGACAATCGCGTCAACATCCACATATTTTGTGACCAAGCGCGCGGCTTCTTCGATCTTATCTTTATCTGTTTTCTGGATTTTACAAATGTAATTTTCGTATTTCGCAGCCACTGTGTAAGTATCTTCGGGCGTCACAAAAACCGGGATCTCACTTTTTTCCAGCAAATTGATGATCTCTGCACTCGGGGTTAACCCTCCTGTCAAAATGATGCCGGCGATCTGAAAACGCCTGCCATCCCGCACAAGATGAGAACTTACCGCCAAAAGGATATTATCGATCCTGTCACCTGAGGTACACACCAATGTCCCGTCTTTCAGATGATAGATCATATTATGGGGTTCCATAGCCGCCACAATGACATGCTTTACCCTGCGGTTTATATTTTCCTTGCCACAAAGGATCTCAAGATTCAACGGTTTTTTCAGCTGCTCAACAGTCGGCGAACTTAACAAGGGTTGGTGCGGGATGACCCCTAACAACCGGATCCCTTTATTCTCCAGGCCTCTTTTGATCGTCCTTTTGATCTTTTCATATTTTTCAGGTAGGACTTTATTGACAATGATTCCGACAATCTCAATGTTCTTCAGATCAAACAAGGCTTTATTCAAAACGATCTCATCAATGGATTTCCCAATCCCTCCTTCGCTGATAATAATGACCTTGGATCCCAGGAATTCCGCCACATCAGCGTTTGACGCATCGATCACCGCACCGACACCGGCATGTCCCGTGCCCTCAACAATAATGGCATCCTTGCCCTTAATTAAATAATCATAAGAACGTTTAATCGCACAAAAAAATTTCGTACGGTCTGGATTAAAAACATACTTTTCCGTAAAGCCCCTGCCGATGGTAACCGGACTCATTTTTTGCAACTTCCGTCCCATTTTGAAGACTTCCCCGATAAGATAAGAATCCTTGTCCACGCTGGAAGCGCCCACAGACACCACCTGCTGGCCTACAGGTTTCATAAACGCGGTCTTGATTTTGCGCGCCTTGAAAACTTTATACAAACCCAAAGACACCATAGTCTTTCCTGCGTTTTGATGGATAGAGGAAAGGAAAATGTTCAACGGCTTTTTCTTCATCAGTGTCTCCTTATGAGATTTAAAGAAAAGAGGCAACCTTGTTTAGATTGCCCGGGAAGATATCAGTCTGGATTCTCCTTGGAACGGATCTTCATTTCATTGAAAGATTCACAAATAGCCACTTTATCTGGACGCATACTCGATCGTATGTGTTTTTTTCGGCTTCAACTTATACAATTTATTACAGACAAGGATCGGGACTTCCAACTGATGACCTAATGACAACTGCTCAAGCGGCTCTGCAACAATCTGAATTTTTCCCCGCCGGATAGCCATATTAAACCAGATATTCTTATAACGGATTTTAAAACGTATCCGTTGCCATCCTTCCGGAAGTTTGGGGTTCAAAGAAAGGCTGTCTTCTTCTATGGATAAGCCCGCGAAACAACGCCAAAATAATTCTAGCGAACTGCCCATCACTCCGGTGTGAATGCCTTCCTGCGTGGTGCCGCCCTGCGTATCATAAATATCACTTTTCAGGGCCTTAATCAGATAATCCATGGATTTATCTTGCATCCCTAAAAGATCAGCCACATAAGCATGCACGACAACACTTAATGTCGAGCCATGGGAGGTGCGAGGAAAATAATATTGAAAATTCTTTTTCATGATATTTTTATTAAATGGATAGCCTAATCTGGAAAAAATATCTTTCAATTCTTTGAATTTCAACACATAAAAAAGCATCAGAACATCGGCCTGCTTGGCAACCTTAAATTCGTCAGGGCTCAATCCTTCAGACTTAAGTATTCTGTCGATCCTGTGGATATTATCATACCTACGACGATAATCATCCCAATCCAGTTCTTTAAGCCTTTCATACCCCTTGAATTGATAGATCAATCCATCCTTGCTCATTTCAATAGCCATCTTCTGGGTTATTTGACGCCACCGGCTGATCTCTTCTTTAGAAACCCCTACCTTCAACAGCAGGGCATTTTTCTCTTCCTCCTGCATCATCTTGTCAATGATCCCCAGGGCTTTTTCAATAACCCATACCGCCATAACATTGGTGTAAGCATTATTTACCACCCCGCCTTTTTTCGTTCCGGGATATTTTTCATGAAATTCATCAGGGCCCATTACGCCTTCAATCTCATAACGCTTGGTCTTTTCATTGTACGTAGAAATAGAAGACCAAAAATGCGCGATCTCCAGAAGCATCTCGGCGCCATAACGGTCAAGAAAATCCCGGTCTCCGGTAGTTATGAAATATTGCCAGACATTGAAGGCTACCGCAACAGAAACATGCCTTTGCAAAGAACTGTAATCAGGCCCCCATTCACCGGACATAGGATTCAAATGCACAACCTGCGTCTGCTCATCACCAGTAGAAGCGCTTTGCCAAGGATACATAGCCCCCCGATATCCCTTTTGCTGGGCGTATTCTTTGGCCGCGCCCAAGCGTCGATAGCGGTACATCAATAACGCCCGGGTGATCTCCGGCGCGTGCAAATTGTAAAAAGGAAACACATACAATTCATCCCAAAAAATATGTCCGCGATAAGCCTCTCCATGCAGGCCGCGCGCAGGCATTCCTGCGTCAATATCCTCATTATACGTCGAGGCCACCTGAAGCAGATGAAACGCGTGCAGCCTCAATACTTTTTTAACGAAATCATTGCCTTCCAATGCGATATCAAACCTTTTCCAAAGGGCCAACCATCTGGCTTGATGGGGTTTATACAAAATATCAAAATTTTTAATACTGCTCACTGCCTCCTGAGCGATCAAGCAATCATCGGCGACACCATGATCCCGTGAGGTATAAATACTGACTAATTTTTCCAGACCGGATCTAAGCATGCCGGTCAAGGACTGGGTCCGGGGTCTTTCCGTGCAAGGGGGTACAGCGAGGGTTCGGCTGCGTACTGCCGAGGCGGATACCCCAGAGCTGGAGTTCCTGGAAATGGAAGCGTTTTCCGGGACTCTGTCCGCGCACCCGGAGGGATGGCTTCTCGAAAACGGTCACTTCAGAGTCGCCATGGTGACGATGGACCTCCACGGGCTGATTCAACTGGACAAAACGAAGGAGCCGGCTGATCCCTTCGCGCTGCTCCAACGCCTGCACCCCGGGGTGGCGCTGGAGTTGGCCGCAGAAAGAGGAGTTGATCCCGAGCCCTATTACCAGTACCTGGAGGAGCTGGATTGGCCCCGGAACGCCCGGGCGGTAGCCTCCTTCACGAT
>JAGYNW010000054.1 GCA_018399915.1 Candidatus Omnitrophota bacterium | reverse complement strand
TCAGTCCGGATCTTACCTTTATTTTTGATATGGATGTGAAAAAAGGATTCTCCCGGATCCAAAGGGAAAAAGACAGGATTGAGCAGCGAAACCTGGCTTATCATGCCCGGGTGAGGAAAGGATATCAGACGATTGCACAAGCGCAAAAAAAAAGGGTTAAGCTGATTGATGCCGGTCAAAAGAAGCAGGTGATCCAGGCTAGCGTCAGACAATATGTGGACCAATTTTTTAAAGGAACAATATGATTTTAGAGAATACCGAAATTAATGAGGTGATTTTACAGCGTTTTCAGCGGTTGCAAAACAAGGACCGTTTGGCGCACGCATATTTATTCGTGGGTCCTCAGGGCGCGGGAAAGTATGCCACTGCGATCGCGGTTGCGAAATTATTGAATTGTGAAGCTCCTTCAGACGATCAGGAGTCTCTTTTTTGCGGCACGTGCCTGAATTGTAAGAAGATCGATTCCGGGAACCATCCGGATATTCATTTTTTGGAAACGGAAGACGGGGGACCGCTCAAGATCGAGCATGCCAGGACTCTTTTAAACCACATGAAGATGAAGCCCTTTAGTGCGCCACGTAAGATCTTTATCATTAAAGATATTGAGAACCTGACTAAAGAAGCGGCGAATGCCATCCTCAAGTCGTTGGAAGAACCTACTCCCAATAGTTTGCTGATCCTGACAACATCGGTGATCGAAAAGAATCTGGACACGGTCAGATCGCGGTGTCATGCCATGCATTTTATCACCAGCGCTAAAACAAAACTTGCAGACAGGCTGACAAAGTATTATGATGGAAATTCCGCAGACGCGCATTTTTTGGCGTATTTTTCCGAAGGCTGTATGGGGAAGGCAAAATATCTTAAGGACAAGGGTCTTTTAGCGAAAAAGGATGAAGTTATTGATCATTTTATATTTTCCCAGGCGGATGACCGTTACACCAAGAAAATTTTGCAGGATAAAGAAAGCACCCGGCAGTTTTTGGATGTACTTTTGAGCTGGATCCGGGACAGCCTTTTGATGAAAGTCGGCGTAAGCGAATTTAACCTGATCCATCGGGACCGGATCAGGGACTTGAAGAAATTTCAATCAAAATACACATTCGAGGAATTGTGCGATTTGAATAAAGAGGTAATACAGATGTCACGATTGTTATCCGAAAATTTGAACATTAAGATTCCTTTGATGATCATTAAGGAGAAGCTGGTTTATGGGTAAATTGATACAGGTTCAGGTCGGGGAATACCGGCCGGTAAGTTTTTTTGATTTGAATGATGTGGATTGTCAAAGAGGGGATTATGTCATCCTGGAGGTGGAGCGGGGGTCTGAATTCGGGCAAGTGATCTCTGAGATAGACCGGGATTTCAAAGGCAAGGCGGAGAAGCCTAAGGGCAAGGTCTTGCGCATGGCCACCGAAGGGGATCTGCGGCAGATCGCGAACAATCGCATGCAGGCCAAGGACTCATTGAACATTTGCATGCGTAAGATTACCGACAGGAAATTGCAGATGAATATCGTGAAGGCCGAATACACCTTTGACAGCAGCAAGATCATCTTTTCTTTTACAGCCGAGGGCCGCGTGGATTTCCGTAATTTGGTCAAAGATCTGGCGCGCGTGTTTCGCGTCCGCATTGAACTGAAACAGATCGGCGTGCGGGATAAGGCCAAGATCATCGGTGGGTATGGCGTTTGCGGGCGCGAACTTTGTTGCGCCTCCTACATGCGGTTATTCCATCCGCTTTCGATCAAAATGGCCAAGGAGCAAGGCCTTCCGCTGAACCCGTCGCGGATATCCGGGGTCTGCGGCCGCATTAAATGTTGCATGTCCTATGAATTCAATGTCTACAAACAATTTTCCAGGAATCTGCCTGCCGTGGGGGAGAAGATCGCGCATAACGATGCCAAGGGAAAGGTCGTTGATGTGAACATTCTGAGCCGTACGGTTTATGTTGAAGATGCCGAGGGAAGAATCGTGAAAGTCGCGATGTAACACGGGAGTTAGGAAGAATCATGTCTGATAATTTTTTTGTAACCACGCCGATCTATTACGTGAATGATAAACCCCATATTGGGCACGCCTACACGACCATATTGGCAGATGTCTTGACCCGTTACCATAAGGTGGCCGGGATCCCCTCTTTTTTTCTGACAGGCCTCGATGAGCATGGACAGAAGGTGAAGCAGGCCGCGGAGGCGCGCGGCATGAGCCCTCTGGACCATTGCAATGATCTCGCCCCGAGGTTTACTGATCTTTGGGAGAAGCTGGAGATACAAAATGACGATTTTATCCGCACCACGCAGCCACGGCATGTGCAGGTGGTCCAGGCGATCCTGCAAAAGGTGTATGATGCCGGGGATATTTATTGCGATGAATACGTAGGCTGGTATTCGGTTTCAGAGGAGCGGTTTATCACCGAGACAGAGAAAGATTCCGGCGAGTTCCGGGACGTCGCGCAGCTGAAGGAAAAAAATTGGTTCTTTAAGATGAGCCAATACCAGCAGCAGTTGATCGATTACATTCAAAAGAATCCTGAATACATCCAGCCCGAGCACAGAAAGAATGAGATCCTGGGATTTTTACGACAACCCTTAGGGGATCTCTGTATCTCGCGGCCCAAGTCGCGCATGGATTGGGGCATTGAGCTTCCCTTTGACAAGGATTATGTGACCTATGTCTGGTTTGATGCCTTGATCAATTATGTTTCGGCAATCGGGTATTTGACAGACGACGAGAACTTCAATCAGTGGTGGCCGGCGGTGCATCTTCTCGGTAAAGATATCCTTACGACCCATTGTGTTTATTGGTCGACCATGCTCATGGCGCTGGGTTTGCCGTTGCCGCGGACCATATTCGCGCACGGCTGGTGGCTGATGGGCGAATCAAAAATGAGCAAATCTCTTGGGAACGTAGTCAGCCCTCTGGATTTGATCGACCGTTACGGGGTGGATTCGGTCCGTTATTACCTGATGCGGGAAATGGTGCTTGGGCAGGACGCCAGTTTCACCATGGAATCTTTCATCAAAAGGTTTAATAGTGACCTGGCCAATGATTTCGGGAACCTGCTTAACCGTGTCAGCGGTTTGATCGCTAAATATTTTGACGGAAGTATTCCCCCGCCCTCAAAACAGCAGGGATCGGATAAACCTATCATTGAGAAGGCCGTTTTATTAGAGGATAAGGTTAAGACATTGATCGAAAGCATGAGGATCCACGAGGCGATCGAGGAGACCATTGTGTTGGTGCGCTGTGTTAATAAATACATGGAGATGCAAGCGCCCTGGAAAGTCGCCAAGACTGATTTGGAACGGGCCGGTACGATTCTTTACGTGGCGACTGAGGCTTTGCGTATCAGCGCGGTTTTGCTGTCGCCGGTAATGCCCTCAAAGACCGCGGCCGTGTTGGATATTCTCGGAGCCCCGGGATCGAAAGCTCAATGGGGTCAATTGCAGCCATCGACACAGATGCAAACCCATACAGCCTTATTTCCCCGGTTAGAGATCCCTGAAAAATAAAGGTTCACATATGAAAACAGAGACCATCAAATGGGTGAAAGGAAGCATCCGGATCATTGATCAGACGCTCCTGCCGCATAAACTGAAATACATTTATTGCAAGGATGTTCCCACGCTGTGGAAGGCGATACGCGTTTTGAGTGTCCGCGGTGCGCCCGCCCTGGGGGTTGCCGCCGGCTTCGGTATCCTGTTGGCGGTCAAGGATTATCCGGCTACAGACACTCGGCAATTGATTAAGAAGATTTATGATACAGCCAATTATTTGGCGACGTCCCGGCCGACTGCAGTGAATCTATTTAATGTGCTGGACCGGATGAAAAGGGTTGCCATGGCCAATTGCCGGGTTTCGCCTTCCCGGTTGAAGCGGATTATTAAAGAAGAAGCGTTGCACGTTTACGAAGAAGACCGTACGGTCTGCCGTCTCATGGGAAAGTCCGGCGGGAAATTGATCAAAAAAGGCGATAATGTTTTGACAGTCTGCAACGCCGGCGCCCTGGCGACAGTGGATTACGGAACGGCTTTAGGGGTGCTTTACAATGCCCATGAAAAGGGCAAAAGATTTAAGGCCTATGCCTGTGAAACACGGCCCTTGTTGCAGGGCGCGCGCTTAACCGCTTGGGAATTGATCCGGGCCGGGATAGACACCACATTGATCTGCGACAATATGGCGGCGGCCTTGATGAAACAAGGAAAAGTCGATATTATCTTTGCCGGAGCCGACCGTATCGCGGCTAACGGGGACACGGCCAACAAGATCGGGACTTACAGCCTGGCGGTGCTTGCCCGGTACCACCGCATCCCTTTGTACGTGGTGGCCCCGTATTCCACTTTTGATCTGGCCATACCCAACGGAAACACGATACCGATCGAACAAAGGGATAAACAGGAGGTCCTGGGTTTTGCCGGCCAGCGTACAGCTCCCGGGAACGTGAAGGTCTTTAATCCTGCTTTTGATGTGACAGACGCCAAGCTGATCACAGGTATTATTACCGAGTTAGGTATTATCCAGCCGGTCAACCGGTCCAACATAAAAAAACTCTTTAAGCACAAAACCTGAAGTTTTAACCGTTTATCATGGCCGCACAATTATCTCAATTAGGGGAATTCGGACTCATACAAAAGATCGCAAAGGGAATGCCTCTTTCCGGTTCCGTACGTTTAGGGATCGGAGATGATGCCGCGGTAGTTGAGCATAAGCCCGGACGCAAGGGTTTGCTGACAACCGACATGCTTGTTGAGGGGGTGCATTTCTTAAAGACCATGCCTCCTGCGCTGATCGGACGAAAAGCCCTGGCCGTCAGTATTAGCGATATCGCCGCAATGGGAGGCGTGCCGCGACACGCTTTGGTCTCCTTGGGCGTATCCTCTCAAACAGAGATCACTTATGTTGCCAAGATTTATCAAGGCCTCAGGCAGATCGCGCGCGCATTTAATGTGGATATCGTGGGAGGCGACACGGTCCGCAGCAAGACCCTTGTTCTGAACGTGGCCTTGACCGGTGAGGTTCGCGCCCGGGATCTGGTCACCCGGAGCCAGGCCAGACCCGGAGACCACATTTATGTGACAGGTCCTTTGGGCAATGCTTACGCAAGCGGCCATCATTTGCGTTTTACTCCGAGGTTGAAACAAGCCCAGTATTTGGTCAGGCATTGCAAGCCGTCAGCCATGATTGATATTTCCGATGGTCTTGCCTCAGATTTGAGGCATGTTCTGGAAGCAAGTCATGTCTCTGGGTTATTGGACCGGGAGGCCATTCCTCTGCGGGCGGGCGCTAAGTTAAGCAATGCCCTTAACGATGGAGAGGATTTTGAATTGTTGTTTACGCTCAGCAAGGCCAAGGCGCGAAAATTGCATCAGGCCAAGACGCGGTTTCCTTTTTGGCAGATCGGTGAGATCGGGCCGGGAAAATCCGCGGGAGCTGTTATTTTCACTGATGGAAAAACAAAGCCTTTGCCCGGGCAAGGCTACACCCATTTTTAAAGACAAATGACCAAAACAACGATCAACAAAATATCAAACAGCGAACAACAGACACGGGATTTCGCGGCCCAGTTGGCGAAACATTTGCCCTCCGGCGCGATTGTCTGTTTGTTCGGCGATCTGGGTGCGGGCAAGACCACTTTTGTCAAAGGGCTGGCCCGGGGAATGACGATCAAACCGCAGGAGGTGACCAGTCCGAGTTATGTGCTGATGCATATTTATGAAGGCCGGCCGATGTCTCTTTTTCATTTTGATCTGTACCGTTTGGAGGATTTGATCGAGATTGAAATGATCGGTTATGATGAATTTTTGTATGGCAATGATGTCTCGGTGATCGAATGGGCCGAACGTTTGCAAGACGCGATGCCCGCGGAATATCTCGCGGTAACTATCTGTCATCGTCGGGAAAATCAAAGATCCCTTAAGGTCAAAGCCGTAGGTAAACCCTATCAGGATATTATTGAAAAGTTTAATCATGCGCATATTATCGATTGAGACATCTACAAAAAATTTGAGCCTCGCGCTATCTACGGATGCCAGGGTGGTCCGTTACCGTAATTATCCGATGGGCCGCATCGTTTCTTCCGCGCTCATCCCGTCGATCCAGCATCTTCTTAAACTCGCGGGATGGCAGCTTGAACAGATCGATGGTTACGCCATCGCGCTGGGCCCGGGATCATTTACCGGATTACGCGTCGGGGTTTCCGCGGTTAAGGCCCTGGCGTATGCTATGAACAAACCGATCGTTGGCATCTCTTCTCTGGATATTCTGGCCGCCAGTGTTAAGGAGGAAAACGCGAGGGTATGTGCTTTGGGGGATGCGAAAAGAGGTTTGGTCTATGGTTGTGTCTATGAAAAAAAAGGAAAGATCCTTGAACGCAATACGCCTTACCGGCTTTGTGACCTGGAAACTATCTTATCAAGTGTTATCCGGCCATCCGTTTTTATCGGGGATGGGCTTTTGGTTTGTGCTGAGCGTTTAAGGCAAAGCCCCAAGGTGCTCAGGATGGCTTCAGAAAAAAGGTGGAGGCCCCAGGCGCGCTACATGGCGCCTCTGGCCGCGGACCTGTTCGGCCAAAAAGCCTATGCGAACATTGATACCCTGGTGCCTTTGTATTTGCATCCGGAAGATTGCCAGGTAACCAGAAAGAAGAAGCGATGAGCCCGGTCATGGCGAAAAAGAACTTTTCATCCAAGCCTCTTACATGGGTCGAGATCGACCTGAAAGCGGTCCGGTCTAATCTGCAGGCCTTGCAAAAATTGACGGAACGGAACCGGTTTGTTCTGCCCAACAGGCCTTTGCAGAAAAAGTTGCACACCCAGGCACAATACATTCTGGCGGTGATCAAGGCAGACGCCTATGGCCATGGCGTGGATCAGATAAGTACGCTGCTGGATAAACAAGGCGTGGGTTTCTTCGCGGTTTCAGATGTCAAGGAAGGCGTGGCTTTGAGAAATAAAGGTATTACCCGGCCGGTGCTTTTGTTCGAAAGTACGCTTGCGGAATTCGTGCCTGCGATAGTAAGATACAACCTAATGCCTACGGTCTGCAGTTTGCCGTTTGCCAGAGCGCTGAATAAACAGGCGCAACAGAGCAAGCGCACAGTGGATATTCATATTGTGGTGGATACAGGCATGGGACGCTTGGGCCTCTGGCATGAACAGGCCTTTGATTTTATCCAAAAGATCTATCAGCTGAAACATTTGCGGATAATGGGGCTCTACACGCATTTTCCGGCCGCAGACACAGACAGGTCATACACCCGGCAGCAGATCGATGATCTGTACATTTTGGTACGGCAACTTGACGCTAAAGGCATGATCATTCCCTACATCCATGCGGCTAACAGCATGGGGCTCGCCGGATACAAAACCAATATCCTTAATCTGGCCAGGCCGGGATTAATGCTTTACGGGCTTTACCCTCATGCCAGCTTACGGGGACAGATCCACCTGAAGCCGGCCATGACGGTTAAGTCACGGATTATCTTTCTTAAAAAAGTTCCTAAGGGCCGGAGCATCAGTTACGGCCGGACTTTTTTTACCAGGAAGCCTATGCAAGTGGCGACTTTGCCTATTGGTTACAATGATGGGTATTTCCGGGTGTTTTCTAATAAGGCCCATGTCCTGGTCAATGGCCAACGTTGCCCTGTGATCGGACGGGTTACCATGGATCAGATCATGGTGGATGTGTCAAAGGTGGATCAGGTGAAAGTGAACATGCCGGTGGTGATTCTGGGCGCCCAAAAGCACGAACAAATTTCCGCTGATGAATTGGCCCGGCATGCCGGCACGATTAATTACGAGATTGTTTGCAGTTTAGGAAACCGTCTCCCGCGGCTTTACAAATCCGTTTAAACATGACTTGCGCTCCCAACCTTGGGAGGGCAAAGTCCATATCTTGTTCTTGTCCTACTGTTTTTCCCTTTTTGTCCGGGTTTGTCCTGGCAAGTCCGATTATGTCCTATTGAAATGCCGGAATTATGTGTTATGTTTAAGTTCCTAATCCTTTTAACGATCAAATATTGAATTGCGGGATGTCGTTTTTACGACAATGCAAATCAGGACCGCGCAAGCGCGTGTATGGACACGTCAAACCGCGTTCTGATTTAACAAAATCAAATTTTTGGAGAAAGAATATGCTTGGAAAAAAAATGCATTTATTGATTGCCCTGTTTGTACTGATGATCTTGAATTTGACCGCCGTAGCCCATGCCGGCAATATTTTGTATTATGTGGATCATGCTCAGGGAACGGACCAAATGCATTCCGCATTAGATTATTACGCCGCAGCCGGGGTCCACACGTACACAAAATTAACGGATGCCTCTCAATACGCGAGTATGCTGACCAACGGAACCGCGGATGGGGATGTGGATTTGGGGATCATTATGGTTCAGAAGAATTCTTCTTCGAGTACGGATATTGCCAACGCGATCAATGCCTTAGGTGGTTTCGCTCAGCAAGGCGGATTATCCATCTACACTGATTGGACCCGGAATAATCAACTGGCTGGTCTGTTTGATGTTACCTGGCTGACTAGCGCAGACGCCGAGAAATACGGGAATCATAGTTCCATGAATTTGACGAACGCGCAATTTGCCATGGGTATGAGTGGTGCCGTGCCGGTGACTGTGGGTTTTCATGACCCAAACAGGCAGAATCAGGATCAGTACAATATGTCTTTGGCCGGCGGCACGCCTGCGGCCACATTTACCGGGCAAGACAGTCAAGGTTCCTTCACGCACAATGCGATTGCTTTGGGTAATGAGGGACGCAGCATTACCAACGGGATGCTCACTGACACGTTTGATGATCCGGAGGAAGGTAAGCAGCTTTACATTAATGAGATCGGTTATTTATTGCCTGCCGGTTCTTCTGTCCCAGAACCCGCGACCATGGTCTTGTTTGGCTCCGGCTTGGTTGGGTTTTTTGTCAAAAAACGCAGATCCTGAAAGATTTCAAATGAATGAAAAAAGCGGCTTAGAAATAAGCCGCTTTTTTTCTGCCTTAAATAGAGGCGACGCTTGTTTATCAAAAGTTGTTCTCGATGAGAATGATGGCCAGTCCGGTGAAAAGCATAGGCGCGATCCACGCCGAAAGCACCGGGGGCAGAAGCCCGCTCTTGCCAAAGGCCAGGGCGACCGCATTGGCTACATAGAAAAGAAAGCCGATCGCGATAGCGATACCCAGGGAAGTCAGGGTTGAACGTTTACGGCTTTTGACCATCAAGGCAAAAGGCAGTCCTACCAGAACGATAATGAAATTGCCGAAAGGAAAGGCGATCTTCTGATGCACATCCACCTTCAGATTGTTGATCGCCTTGGCGGCTCCGCTGTTGGCGAAACGTTCAATGTACTGCTGTAACTCTTTTATGTTCATGGACGCAACATCAATCCGCTGTTTCATGAAGTCTTTAGGGGTTTCCTTGATGTCCATGAGTTTTTCTTCATAGATCACAATCTTCAGAGGAGAGGCGGTATCCGCGTCTTTGTAATTGGTGATCTGGCATTGATAAAATTTCCAGGCCAGGCCGGTCCAGGTTCCTTTGAGTGCCACGATTTTTTGTTTGATGTTCTGGTCTTCGCCATATTCTATGATGGTTATGCCATTGAGTGTATTGTCCTTGGGGTTAAAGGAATCGATAAAGTATAAACGGTTCTTAAGCCCGTAAAAGGTCAGGTTTTTGATCTCTTTTTTCTTTTTCGCGCGGTCAGATTCCAGCATCATGTTGGCATCCCAGATCTCTTTTGCCTTGGCATTGGCCTGGGGCACATAGTTTTCATTGACCCAGAAGATGCAGACCGATATGAGGATGCCAAATATTAACGCCGGCCGGGTAATCTGCCAGAAATTCAGACCACTGGAGCGCATGACAATAACCTCATTATTATTATTAAGGCGGCTGAAGGTAAACAGTGTGGCGATCAAGCATGCCATCGAGGAGCTTTGCGCCAAAATGATGGGAAAAAAGGATATGTAGTATTGCGCCAGAATGGCCAAAGGCACTTCTCTGTCAATGATCTCATCAAGGATGCCTGTAATGTCGATAAGCACATACAGAAAGCAGAACAGAATGATCGTTGTGACAAATATGGTGATTATGGATTTGTTAATGTAATTGTCTAGGATACGCATTTGTAATTAAGGATAATGGCAACCAATAAAGCCAGCATATTCGGGACCCACATAATGAAGGCCGGGTCTGCGATATGCTCGATGCTGAGGGCCTGGCAGCCGAGTGATATTAAATAATAGAGAACACCACAAAAGATCGCCAGTACGATGTTTGCGGATTTCTCCCGGTTATTGTTTATGACAGCGATCGGAAAACCCAAAAGCACAAAAAATAATCCGGAAAAAGACCAGGCGATTTTGCGGTGATACTCGGTTCTGAAGCGGGTCGTATCCATGAAGTGTTTATCAAATTCATCGATCTCTTTCTTTAATTCTTTCAATGTCATGCCTTGGGGTTTTTTATCAAGTTCATCTTCTTTCTGTGACACATCCAGTGTCATGAAATATGTTTTGAAATTCAGTTTGCGGGAATAGGCCTCTTTGTCCTCCAGGTTCGGCTCATCAAAGGTGCCGTCCATGAGCTTGAGCTTTATCTTATCTTCTTTGGGAACCGGAGTGAATTCTCCCCGTTTGGCGATTATTGTCCGTGTTTGTCCGTTTTCCTGGGGCTGATAGA
>JAGYNW010000053.1 GCA_018399915.1 Candidatus Omnitrophota bacterium | reverse complement strand
CGCTCTCTGAAAGTCAGCAGAGTTCTTGACACTACTTAATGTCATATATTATTGAAAATAATCAATAAATGTTTTATACTTTATTACTGACAAATTCCCTTTCCTCTTCTGTCAGTAATATTTTGCAAGTTCACTGAAAACAGCATTTTTATATTATTCAACCTTTGTCTTTTAATCAAAAGGAGTCCTGTCCATGAAACCAGAGAGCAAATTGCAGCGTCCTTCCTGTTTTTTTCGCAAAATCATTTCTTTTTTTGTTTTTATCGTTTTTTTATTCCATATGCTGATGCCGGGGGGATATTCCTATTCCATGGAAGCCTATTCCGGAGCATTGAATCTTCCCGCTCCGGGAACAATGGTCGGATGCAGTGAAAGATATAAACCCGCGCTTATCAAAGGAATGACTGTTCATCCGGAGAATCCTTTATTGTTTGATTTTGTGGTTGAACCTGGAGATTCTCTCTTGGGCGGTTCGGCCCTAAATGAACAGGCGATCAGGATGGTGAAATATTTTCTCGCTTCGGTCACGGTCCCGGATGAACAGATGTGGGTCAACCTGTCTCCGAATGAGCCGGACAGAATAATACCTGACGGATTAGGCGCTACTGTTTTGGGTCAGGATCTTTTAGCGCAAGATTATATTCTGAAGCAGCTCACATCGACTCTGATGTATCCTGACAGCAAAGTAGGGAAAGCCTTTTGGGACAGGATTTACGTAAAGGCCTATGAGCAATTTGGAACGACCGATATTCCGGTTGATTCTTATAATAAAGTTTGGGTTGTCCCCAGTAGAGCCGCTGTTTATGAAGAGGGAAATTCTGTCTTTATTGTGTCCCGGGTCTTGAAGGTTATGTTGGAAGAAGATTATGTTTCAATGCGAAAATGGCAAAGCGTTCGGGATTCGCAATTTTCCGAGTTTTCCTCAAACAATTCAGCAGAGGTCACAAATGCAAGCGGAAATTTAGATTCCAGAATTTTAAAAGAGATCATCATCCCGGAATTGGAAAAAGAGGTGAATGAAGGCCGGCATTTTGCTAATTTGCGACAGATTTATAATGCTATGATCCTGGCTAAATGGTATAAGGAAAATCTCAAGGAAACCCTTTTAGGCCAGGTTTATGCGGACCGCAATAAAGTCAGGGGCGTGGATAACAGCGATCCCGGCATTCGTGAAAAGATCTATGCTCAATATATGGCGGCCTTTAAAAAGGGTGTGTATGATATGATTAGGGAGGAATATGATCCCGTTGAGAAGACTGTTGTTCCACGAAAATATTTCTCCGGGGGGTTATGGGGTTTGCATGACATTGAGATCGAAAGATACACGGATCGCAAAGACCTGGATTCGGCTATGGCCACGGACCTCACCGACGAGAGGGATAGGCCTTTATCTGTGCGCGTCAGCTTGCTGGAAGTCGGCCCGGAGGCCAATCAAACAGAAGTTCAGAGTGTTGAAGATTATGCTATTTTTGCAAAACCTTTTTCTTCTTTGACGAGGTTTATCAATGAACCTGAGGTGAAGGATCTTTTGGACCGTTTTGAAGGAGCAGATTATACTATGATCGATGCCGGGGAGGAATATATGGCCCCGGGTTTAGGTCCGGCTGCTGAATATATTGCCAGTGGAGGGCTGGGATTTTTATCCGGGGAATTTAATGCTGCCGGTAATGAGATGCATCGAACGGCATTGGCTTCGATCTCCCTTGCGTATAAAACCCGTAAAGATACTGGTTCAGGCGTATTTCAACAAATTGATTATGAAAATATGCCGAATGTTTTTCCTGTTACTGTTCAGATGAAAGAGGGAGGGGAAGTTGTCCCTTTTCAGTTTCCGGTTGATTTTAAAGGCAATTATTACAATGAAGCCGGATTAGGGCGAAAATATGACGCCAGATCATATATGGTTGATAATGATGGGAACCCTTTACTTCTGCTTTCGGTCCCGGAAGATCCAAATATGTATCATCATCTTTATGATGATTTTAATGATAATGAGAAACGCTGGATCCAATATGGCTTGAACGCAAGATTGCTTGTGGAAATGATAAAAAATTCCGGTTCAGCGCCGGACATCATTCGTCTTAATGAGGGGCATATGGCGTTTGTTTACCCTGCTATCCGTAATGATATCGAATATCAAAGAAGCATAGGGAAAAAGAGTATCTTTGAAGGAGTTAAAATTATTTACACCAACCATACGCCGGAATTCGCAGGTATCCCGACTACCGGGGATATCCCAAGGCTCAAAAAATTGGTCGGAGAGGATCTGGTCCCGGATTACATGTTGACCCAAGGACATTTCCATTCTTTAGAGGCCATGGCACAGAATGCTTTGAATCAAGATCCACGTGAGACAGGAATTGAACTTGTCATTAACGGGGTCTCCCGGGAGCACTATGAAGTAATCTTAAAGTTGTTGCTTGAGCGTTTTCCTGACGCGGAAAGGATTGTGACCTATGTGCAGAACGCCTCGCGTGCTAAAGATTGGTTTTCCCCCCGGCTCGCGCAAGCGATAGAAGAACATGGCGCTCACAATATTACGGGAGAGATGCTTTTGGAAATCGCAGAACAAAACAAGGCGGATATTAATAAGAGTTTTCGTAATATTTATGCCAAGGATGCGGATCTGTTTTATGCTCGCCTGCAGGAAGTAATGCCGGATCTTGCGTTTATGAAACGCTGGAAAAAATATCAGAATTCTGAGCCTTTTTTGGCTTTGGTTAAATGGATTTTGGGAGACCGCAATAAAATTTACACCCATCCGGCTATTCAGGATTTGTCTTCCTTGCAAAATCCGGAAAATATGGAATCAGTCTTTTTAAATCCGCAATGGGTTGATAGCCCGGGACTGGATTTGTTTGTAGCTCAGGCCGAAGAGCAAAAAGGCGCGCTTGCGCAAGACCCGGCTGCATTTATTGAAACGATTGATCAAGAGTTGTTGGAAAAAGTGCCGGCCTTAAGTTTTGTGAATAATTGGACACAATATAAAGATTCCAAAGCCTTTGTGGCTTTAGTGCAATGGCTTTTAGGAGATGTGGGTAAAACCTATGCTCATCCGGAAATTCATGATATATCTATTTTGCAATCCAGGGATAAATTAGAAGCGATCTTTATTCAGCCAAAGTGGGTGGAAGGGCCAGGTTTGAACATGTTAGGAAAAGAGGCGCAGAAGAATAAAACTTTATTCTCGGAGAATAAATTGCATAAACTTGTTCCGCAGTTTAACCGTAAATTGATCCAGAAAAGACCTATTATTGCTTTTTTAAGGCGTTGGGTTGAGTACAAAGAAGCCGGGGTTTTATTGTCATTGGTCAAATGGATCGTAGGGGATAAGGATAAGATTTATGACCATCCCAGGATTGAAGATATATCTGTGCTTAAAGATCCGGAAAAATTGGCGGCTGTTCTTGAGGGGCCAGAGTGGGTAAAAGGCCCAGGATTGGAAATGTTGATGTTGGCCGGAGGGAAACCTCAGGGTGAACCCGTGGGCATGGAATGGTTGCGGCAATTTAAAGAGTTAAGTCAACATCCTGATTTGAAGGGCCGGCTGGTGGTGGTCGAGGATACGGGATTTCCCGTGATGCGCTTGGCAGCAGGTGCTACTACATTTCTTTACAATGTTCCGGATCCTACGCGAGAGGCCTCTGGAACGAGTCAGCAGCGATGGGGCTTGAACGGAAAACCTGTTTTCGCGATCAGAGGCGCAGGCATGAGCGCCCAAATAGAACATGATGTCTCCGGGTGGATCCTGGATCCTTTCCCTGAACGTTCTTTGGATGAATTGATCCGCGATTTTAATCCACAGGATGCCGGGCGCATTGAGAGATCCCGGAGAGCTTTTAGAAAGAGGGTAACGGTGTTAGATTCCTTTTATTTTCAGGAGGCAGCGAATTTGTACTACAATGAAAAAGATGAATTAGCCGAGATGATGTTAAATGCGTTCCGGCATGCCTATGATACGGTACGGATGGAGCGTATGATCCATGAATATGAAGCCTTGGGCATCAGTTTAAAGAATGGCTTGGGTATTAATGGATTTCATCAAATACGGGACAGGATGTATAGGGAGAATTTATTGGTTAAAGTTTATCAATGGAATCCGGAATTAAAAGAAAAAGATCTAACGACAAGCCAACTTCAAGGTTTGATCAAAGAAGTCTGGACACCGTTAGACGAATTGGAGCTTGGACCGCAAGAGCTTGTCAGCCTAACAGGTCAGGAGTCTGATGCGGAAGCCTTTTTGTTAAACCAAGGCATGCAAAGGTCTTCTGAGGGCTTGTGGCGACCGACTGAGGAAGTTTTTCGTTCCCGGTATCTGGATGAAATCGAGAAAATGGCATCATCCCGGCAACAGGAGGATTCCGCTATGCCTACCGACGAAAAGAATATGATAAAAACCTATGGCGGTATTAACCTGGATTCTCAATTATTGGACCTGCAGGTCAGAAGAAACGGGGAGGGCATCCCGCTTCCTTTGATGGAGCAGCCATTTCAGCAAATGCGTATAGAGGGTTTCATCCCGGTCATTATCAACGTGCAGCCTTTTACCATGCCGGTCAAAAATTGATTTGTGTTATGATCTTTTGGGCTGGTAAGATTTTCTTTGATAAGTTTGGCGGGGCTTTTTCGGAATGCCTTTTTTTAAAGTTTTCGCTAAAAAATACGTTAAAATCTTTTTTTAATTTCTTGATTTGAGAATTCCTTTTGTTATAATTTCCATCATTATTAAAATAGGTTCTTTCGCAAAATATGAAAAAAGGTAAGAGTGTTAAGCAGTAAAAGTAGCGTATCAAAAGGTTTATAAGATGTCAAAGAGCAAATTTGATCTTTGTTATAGGAAGCGCATAAAAAGTTTCCAGAATGAACGACAGTTTGGCAGTTCAGCGCCAGCAGCTTGAGCTGGGGTTGCGCCATTGAGCCGATTGTTCGGTTTAAAATAATTGTGCAAGTAAACATGGTGAGTAGCAAAAGCCCAAAGGCCTTTATCAGATTTAAAGCCTCTGAATCTACGGGCATTAATTTTTAAAGTAGACCAAGTGCGTTCTCGGCGGTTGTTGTTGGGATTTTCAAAAAAGCCTTTGTAGATTTTATGTTTATTGTCAACATCGAATCCGAGATCGTTAAGAGCAGAACCATAAGACCATAAGCCATCAGTTAAGGCTTGGACGTTTTTAAGTGCAGGAGAAGTATTAAAAGCGATGTTAAAAGTTGATCTGGCATATTCGGTAGATCTTTTAGGGGAGATAAACCAGGATTGTTCGGCATCAAAACGAGAATCTTTAGTCATCCAAAGCCAGCGCTTGTTGCCACGAACCCAAAAGACGGACTCATCGGTTAAAGTTCTACGACGACCGCGAGCTTTTGGAACAGATAAAGGACCAAGATTTTTGTGTATATTAATTGCTGATTTGTGAGTCCATCGGGTGACAGTATCGTGAGAGATATCAAGATTAAAAAGTTCTTTCATAATAGTAGCGACTTGAGTGGCAGGAATTGATTGAAAAACGGCAAAATATAGCGCCAAAGAGACTGATGATTTATCAAAGTTCATTTTTGACCAAGAGAATTTAACAGCGAGATTGGTTTTAATGCAATCAATAGGGTCATTGGCAGTGTTAAAAGATTTGCCAGGTAATGGAATGTTAATTTTATGGCTGCAATGACGATGATCTTTGTAAATATGCTGTGAACAACGAAATCGATATCCGTCTGACAAGAATTTAAATATGTACATATTAGAGCCACATTTAGGGCATTTAACTTTAGGATATTTCTTATTGGTTCCTGGGACAGGTTGTCCTGGCACAAATTGTTTACGACATGAAGGATTTTTACAACAGTAACGTCTGCGCCTTTTATCTTTGGGATCGCGACCCCAAGCGTAAGTATCGCTGTTACATAAAGGACAGTTAACACGCTTTTTAACAATTTTAGGCATAATGAGCTCCTTTCGGGTTAAAAGTAGGGTGTACAATTAATTGGCTAATTTAACACTCTACACCGACTGGAGCTGAAAATAAACAAGCTCTTTATTACGAAAGAGCCTTAAAATAAAAGGAGATTTTATGAAAATCAATTATTCATTCTTAAAAGATGAGCTAGCTATTGCGGAGATACGAAAACATAAATGGATTGAAAGTCAAAAGAGCGGAAGGGAGATTGGGTTCGCGTCAGCCGCCATTGATTGGGTCGCAAAATATGGCAATGATTGGCTTGTCAGTCGTCTGGAGCAAGCCGGGACAGATAATATGTTCTCAGAAAAAAGGAGCTATCGGAGGATAGACGCGCGTATCCCTTTGCAAATAACCACCTCGCAAGAGAAGTTTTTTAGCCATACAAAGGATTTCAATCTCATGGGGTTATCCTGCCTTTCTTTGCAAAAACCTAAACCTGATAGTAAGGTCACGGTAGTTATTGATTTTAAAAATAGAGCTCTAGATAAGAGAGGCAAGCCATTTGTCTTTCAAAGTAGAGTACAAAGAGTTTCTGCAGTAAAGTCTGTAGATAATCATATCTACTATAAGATGTTCCTTCCATTTACGGAGAATGTTCGGAATTTTTTGCGTGTTAACGCAGAGGCCTTATACGCATAAAAAATTATTGGGTCACCACCAGCGGGAGCGGTCGAGGGATCGATATTGGATAGCCTCGGTAACATGTTCTGGGCAGATCCATTCTTCTTCGGCGAGATCTGCGATCGTTCTTGCGATCTTAAGGATTTTGTAATAGGCCCGGGCAGAAAGTCCCAGTTCTTCAATCGCCAACTTTAATATCTGTTCTGTTTCTTTTTCTGTTTTGCAAAATTTCTTGATTTGCGAATTCGTCATCCGGGCATTGGTTGTTATCGTGCTTCCATGAAACCTTTCTTGTTGTTTGCCACGGGCAGCTACCGTCCGTTTTTTTATCTGGGCGGATGCTTCTGTCGGTTTATCCGCCAGGATTTCCTGTGGGGCTAATGCCGGGACTTCCAAATGGATGTCAATACGGTCTAAAAGAGGTCCAGATATTTTCATCATATATTTTTGGATCTGATTAAGGGAGCATTGACAGTTTTTCCTTTTATCTGTGTAGAATCCGCATGGACAAGGGTTCATGGCGCAAACAAGCATGAAATTCGCTGGAAATTTTAAAGCTTTTTTGGCCCTGGCAATAGTGACGACATTGTCTTCAAGTGGTTGGCGCAAGGATTCTAATACTATGCGACTGAATTCTGGTAGTTCGTCAAGGAATAGGATGCCGTTATGGCTCAGTGTGATCTCTCCGGGCTTGGGATGGCTTCCGCCTCCTACGATCGCGGCCGCGCTTGTCGTATGATGAGGGGATCGGAAAGGCCGCTGTGTAGGGATGCCTTTGCGCGCATCTAAAAGGCCGCAAGAAGAATATATCCGCGTTATTTCAAGTCTTTCTTCAAATGTCATCTCCGGCAGGATGCCAGGGATCCGTTTGGATAGCATGCTTTTTCCGCTTCCCGGTGGTCCGATCAACAATGCATTGTGTCCCCCTGCGGCTGCGATTTCTAATCCTCTTTTCGCATAGTTTTGACCCTGGACATCGCGGAAATCCAGGTTTTCTTCTAAGCTGACACAAAAAGAAGATTTCGTATATTTTTCATCATACGGTTTGATCTGCGAGCGATCGCATAAAAGAGAGAGAACTGATTCGAGAGATTTTATCGGATAAATTTCTGTCTCTCCGGCTAAACATGCCTCGGAGGCATTTTCTTCTGGAAGAATTAATTTTGAAAAAGGGCTTTTGATCATGGATAGGGCGATGGAGAGAGCTCCGCATACAGATTTGACCCGCCCATCTAAGGATAGTTCGCCGATGAGAATGTATTCCTTTATGTGGGGAAGATCGATTTGGTCAGAAGCGATGAGAAGTCCGATCGCAATTGCCAAGTCAAAAGATGGCCCTTCCTTTTTGGTATCTGCAGGGGAGAGATTGATGGTTTTACGGCCTTTGGGGAAGTTATACCCGCTGTTTTTAATAGCGAGCCGCACGCGTTCTTTGCTTTCCTTGATTGCGGTATCAGGTAAACCCACGATAATCGTTGAAGGAAGCCCGCGGGAGACATCCACTTCTATGGTAATAGGATAGGCCTCCAGTCCAGAGAGAGCGTAGCTATAAACTTTTGCCAGCATAATAAATCTAATTTATCAGGTTTTATCAGACGGTTGAATATTGGAGGGAGGAATTCTTTCCGGGTCGGCTTTTAAAGTATTTTTCTCCGTTAAAAAGGGAGGTAAAGCCGGGGCTATGTTGAAAAGCCCTTGCTTTTTTAACGGTGGACATTATAATGTAATAAATTATCATAAATCTGTACGCGAGTCAATTAATCTCTAATATCCACTTTTTGTACTTCAGGCTGTTGCCATCAAATCCATCCGATAAAGGATTAAATTGTGAGTGATTTTTTTAATAATAAAATTCTGATTATAACATTGACAGTCTGGGCGATAACCCAGGCGATCAAGGTTATCTTGGGATATTTCCGCGAAAAACGCTTCAATTTTAAATGGTTTATCGGTACAGGCGGGATGCCTTCCAGCCATGCGGCCGGCGCAACCGCTCTGGCTGTAACTTGTGGACTTCAAGAGGGTTTTGACTCTGTTGTTTTTGCGTTGGCGTGTGTTTTTGCTATCGTTACGATGTTTGATGCCCAGGGAGTAAGACGTTCCGCGGGGCAACAAGCCGGGATCCTTAATAAGATTTTGGATGATATTTACTGGAAAGGAAAGATTGAATCTAATCAATTATTAGAGTTGATCGGGCATACGCCTTTGCAGGTTATCATCGGTTTTTTATTAGGGATATTTTTATCTTGTTTATTATATAATATATGGTAAAAATATATTTATTAGTTTTTAAAATATTTGATCTCAAATTCTTATTTAAGACAGGAGCGATATGGTGAATAAAAGAAATTTGATTATTGCCGGCGTAGTTCTGCTGATTGTTATTTTTTTATTTATTCCAAAGAATAAAAAGAATTCTGTCCGCGGGAATGATGCGGTCCCGGAAGATAGAATTACAGCTCAAGAGCTCTATCGGCAGGCGGTAGCTCAATATAAAGACGGAAATTTGATTCAGGCCAAGGAGACCCTGCGCAGTATCATCTCAGATTACCCCAGCTTTGAAAATATTGAGTCTGTTCAAAAGGAATTGGGCGATCTCAATATTGAGATCATTTTTTCCAATGCCCTGACAGAGGATACGGTTATGCATGAAGTTGTTAAGGGCGATACTCTCGGTGAACTGGCAAAGAAATATGGGACTACGGTTGAACTAATCAAGAGAAGTAATAATTTAAGCAATAATATTATCCGTATAGGTCAGAAGTTAAGAATATGGACTTCCCCGTTCAATGTTTTTGTGGACAAATCGCAAAATATTTTGATGTTGAAAAAAGGAGAAGAAGTTCTGAAGGTTTATAATGTTTCCACAGGTTCCAATAACAGTACCCCTGTGGGGAATTTTACGATTACGACCAAACTTATCGATCCGGTGTGGTTTAACCGTGGCGTCGTGGTGCCCCCGGAAAGTCCCCAAAATGTATTAGGTAGCCGTTGGTTGGGTTTTGATATTGCCGGATACGGTATTCATGGTACCATTGAGCCAGAAACTATTGGGCAACAGGTTACAGCCGGTTGTATTCGCATGCGAAATAATGAAGTCGAAGAACTTTATGCTATGCTTCCCAGAGGCGTTAAGGTTGAAGTGGTAGATTAATTTTATGAAGAAGAGGGGAATTAAAAAATATTATGAGTATTCTTGATTTTGAAAAACCTATAAAGGAGCTTGAAGATAAGATTGAATCTTTGAAACAGTTTGATCTTTCCGGTGACAATATTAATGATAGTGCGATAAAAAATTTAGAATCCGATCTGGCCAAGTTGAGGGATAAAGTTTATAAGAATTTAAGCACATGGCAAAGGATTCAGATTGCGCGCCATCCGGAGCGCCCTTTTTCTTTGGATTATATTCATATGATGAGCAGTGATTTTGTTGAGCTTCATGGAGACCGGCTTTTTGCTGATGACCTTGCCATTATTGCTGGTTTCGGGGAGATTGATGGGGTCAAAGTTATGCTCATTGGACAACAAAAAGGTCGCGAAACAAAAGAAAATATTATGCGCAATTTTGGATGCGCGCATCCTGAAGGTTACCGCAAAGCCATGCGGGTGATGAAGATGGCTGAAAAGTTTAAATTACCGGTTGTGATTTTTATTGATACACCGGGAGCTTATCCGGGTATCGGCGCTGAAGAACGGGGTCAGGCTCAGGCCATCGCGGAAAACATTAGAGATATGGCACGGGTCAAGGTCCCTATTGTAGCCGTGGTTATTGGAGAAGGCGGGAGCGGGGGCGCTTTAGGTATCGGAGTGGCGGATAAAGTTTTGATGTTGGAGCATGCGTATTATTCCGTTATTTCTCCGGAAGGTTGTGCCTCTATTTTATGGCGTAATAGCGCGAAAGCTCCGGAGGCCGCTAAAGCTTTGAAGATTACCAGTGAAGATCTGTACGCTTTCGGGATAGTAGAGGAGGTCATCCCAGAGCCTTTAGGCGGGGTGCATAATGCCCCTGAAGTGGCCTCTGCGGTGTTAAAAAAGGTTATTTTAAGGAGCATTAAAGAGATTGAGGGTTTGTCCCTTGAAGACATGCTGGAGCAAAGATATCAAAAGTTCAGAAAAAT
>JAGYNW010000052.1 GCA_018399915.1 Candidatus Omnitrophota bacterium | reverse complement strand
TGGGCGCACCAATAAAAAAGGCCCGGTCTGATGACCGGGCCTTTTTTAAGAATTCACTGCTATGATTTAACAACACCTTTTGCGAATGCGCCTTTAGGACCTTCGCCGATTTCAAATTCTACGGCTTGGCCTTCTTCTAAAGATTTGTACCCATCGCCTTGGATCTCACTGTGATGAACAAAAATGTCATCGCCTGATTCAGGCGTAATGAATCCAAAACCTTTTTGATTATTAAACCATTTAACTGTTCCTTTAACCATTATTTACTTCCTCCTTTCACTAATTACTCGAGTAAATAACGATGCCAGAAACAAAAACCACAGAGGACTGCTTATTCTCTGGGTACTATGATTCTTCCTCACTAATTTACTCAATAAGAAGTATGCTTCAAAGTTTAACTTTTGTCAATCAAAAAATAGGGCCCGCGGAATTTTTGCATTTTGACTCTTTTCTGCCAACCGCTAACCAAATTTTTTCTTTCCTTACTCGTCGGGGAAAAACCCTCAGGGCTAACCCCGCAAAAAACGGCCCGGATAGTTGCCGTCCAAAAAAGGACTCATCCGGCAGCCAGCGCTTCAATCATCCAGGATCAGATCAATCTTTTTGATCAGTTTGGTATTCCTGTTGTAAGTCACGCTCACATTTTGCCGGGGCCTTAAAGTGACCATAAGATCTTTGTCTTTAAGGATCAAGGCCAGCTCTTCCTCTTTTTGGGGTTGCAACACATGGACCCGGCCGTTATCCCGGTCCACCTTTGTGATTCTGCCCTTTACCCTTATTAATTCCTGCGCTTCTTTGCGCTTCAACATCCGTTCTCTGCGTTCATAATTGATCAAACCCGCATTAACTTGCGCAACACCCATGAAAAAAAACAAGAATAAAAAAGCGGGAATAATCCCTTTATTTCTCATATCCATCTCCTTGTTGATTTTCTGCTTCTTCCTCCCAAAGTTCTGCCTCAGTGCCTACCGGCTCATATTCCTCCTCGACAAAATCTTCTTCATAACCGCCTTCAGGATCAAAATTCACATCCTTGATGATCTTCAGGGCAATATTTTCTTCACCGCGGATCTCGTAAACGATCTCAAGATAATCATCGTTTTTGATACTGGTCAAAGATACGGCATCTTCAAACTCCGTGTTCTCATCGACACTAAACAACAAATCCGTATAATCATCACTTTCCACGTCGTAACAGTTGACTATCAATCCTTCCGGGGAAACCTCTTGCACCTGCCCAAAGGTATAATCCACAACATAATCCGCTTCGTCTTGTTGCTGTGCCGAAGAAATCCCGGCCAACAATAAAATGGCTAGCGCCAAGCACACATTGATCATCAATGTCTTATTCACTTCTGCCTCCTTGATTAAAGGTTAATCTTTATCAGTGATCCTGTCTTTTGCCCTTCTCATCTTACGGATATTCACTTCCTTTCTCTTTTTTGTTTCCATTTGCTGCCAGTCATCATCGACTGGATGCTCTTTGTGATATTTTGACTTGTCATGTCGCATGGCTAACTCCTTGCCCCTTTTCCCCGCATTCCTTGCGGGATAAAAAGATCTTTCCTTTCTTAAAAATTTTGATAGACCTCAGATTTTTGTTTTTTCTGTGACCCTTCGATCCGATTGCGGCAATTAGCATGTCCGCACCGGCAAGTGAAAGGTCTATATAAGATCGATTCCGTTTGATCATAATCCATCGTGATCAGGTCCCCCGGGATTATCTCCTTGCGGGCGATGAACCTCCGATGAAACATATCACAGCTCATATTAGGATCACAGGAATGAAGCACCTTCCCCATGACAAATGGATCATGAATATGCTTGCCCTCGGGCGTTCGTAGCGTGTACTGGGTAATAAAATCCAGGACAAAACCCGTAAAGCCGAAAACAATATCACCGACGGAAAAAAACTTTCTCGAAACAAGCCCCCGCCCTACTTCTCTGGAAATCATAGCTATCTGAAAACTTTCGGGTGTCGGCTCGTGGGGAAATTCCGGCACATACCGGGGATAAAATCTTTTCATCTCATTAACACCTGATAATTGAGATCACTGGGGTTAAAAATAGTTTTCACATAAGCTGTGACCATATGCTCGCAAAACGTTTTACAACTGAAAACATCCAAATACAGATCCCTGGCTTGATCATTGGTATGGATCATGATCGCGCTGGTCTCAATAAGCTGAACCGCGGAAAGCCCGGTCTGAACCCCTGCACCAAAACGTTCGACAATGGGTTTCCCAAAAGCGACCATTTGGATACGGTCAACCAATGTGGTAAGAAACCGTGCGACCTCTTTCTTTTCAAGAAGGGAATCATTACAGCTTTTCGCTGTCAGAATCAAATGCTTTCCATAATACACAACCCCATCCTGCTTGATAATCCGGTACTCAACCGGTTTTGCGGCTAATGTCTTTGGCAAACGCGCCTCCTTTCAATTAAAAACTTATCCTAAATAAAAAAAAGCGCATTCTTATCATTAATTAAAGAGTAGAATCCTGGCTCTAAACCTTAAAAATAAGAATACGCTTTATTTATCTTTCTTCCCTGCGCCATCCTCCAACCCGCATTGCGTTAAGCAGATGGCCCCGAACCTGTTTAAAAGTGTGAAAAGGATCGGGTGCAGCGGAACTTCATTCTCCTTTTAAATCGTGATATAAATATAATCATTTTTGTCTGAAAGTCAAGAGCAAAAAATAAAAAACATTCCCATTATAGCGGCAAAAGGCAAGTTATAACAAGGCCTTCAACCATTTGATCAACTTGGCGGCCATGATCTCCTGGTCCTTTGTGTCAAGGCCGGACATAAGGTCTTTCAACTGCGCGCTGTATTCATCCCAGATCGAATCGATCAAATCAGCCGCAGATTGGGATATTTTAATGATATTGACGCGCCTGTCTTCAGGCATCGCCGAACGCGTAACCATGCCCTTTTTTTCCAGCTTATCAATCAACTTTGTCATATTCGAAGGCGTGACGATCAAATGCTTACTGATATCCACCTGGCTTAATCCTTGCTCCCCACCATGCACCTTGATGGCAACCAAAATATTGAACTTGCCGATAGACAAGCCATGTCCTTTTAAAAAAGCCGTTAAGCGCGTATTACAGACATTGTATATCAGGGCAAGGCAATACATGGCTTCTTCATAATGCTTCCCGCGTCCCGTCATAATGCCGAATTGCGCCAATTTATTCATTGCAGATCCTTTAGTCGATCGGTCATAAAAATTTTTCTGTCCGGGGCTAAAGCCGTTGAGTGGATTCGAACCACCGGCCTACGCTTTACGAGAGCGTTGCTCTACCCCTGAGCTACAACGGCAAGCTTTTTTGGAAAGAAAATGATTACAGGCTTCTCTGATATCATTAAATGATTCTGTCAATGGGCGCAGAAGGACTTGAACCTTCGACCTCTGCCATGTGAGGGCAGCACTCTGACCAGCTGAGCTATGCGCCCGGAGGCTTTGAAAAAAATTGAGTGCGGAAGGTGGGACTTGAACCCACACGGATTTGACTCCATACGCCCCTGAAACGTACGCGTCTACCAATTTCGCCACTTCCGCGGGAAATTTATTCCTTTTTTTGCTTCACAAATAACGGAAGCGAGGCTTCATTTCTTCCGTCTATAGCCAGATCAATCGAATAATTGCCAAACCGCGGGATCTTCATCTGCTGGATATTCAAAATCAAATTCGCGGCCCCAGATCTTTGCTCGTCAGGAAAATTGATATTCACCGGACCTTTGGCTGACGGGATCAGAGGCTTTCCGTCCAGATCCACAAAATTCACAGCCACTTTATGCTGTCCCCGTTCGATCGCGGTAAAGCGGATGCGCAAAGCAATAGAGCACTGCGGATACTGAAGTGGCACCTGTTTGGACCAGATCGTATCAAAAGCCCCCAGGATGTTCAACTTTCCGCGTTCATCTGTTGCTGCGTCACATAAAGCAAAAACTTCAATATTCATGCCATCTCTTAAATTAGCGATTGAATCAAAGATGCTGCCGGCTAAGGCATACATCAGTCAATGGATTTTAAATGGTCGGGAAGGCGGGATTTGAACCCGCGACCTCAACGTCCCGAACGTTGCACGCTAGCCAACTGCGCTACTTCCCGAAGATACAAATTATACACCAGAATTCTGAAAAATCAAAGAATCAAAATATCAAATCAAAATATCCAGACATCACAAGCCATTTATTTCTTTTGGACGAACATCATTTTTATCGACCAATTGATCCGTAAGGCGTAACCACTCGATCAGAAGTTTTTTATACTGCGTGTCATGAAGGATCTCATTAAATCGATTTGTGTCAAGGACATTGACCGCGTCGATATAATCATTTAAAGAAACTTTTCCGAAAGAATAATTTTCCGTCTCGGCTTCCAGGATCTCTCTGGCCAGGTCGATCTTGTTTTTGGCGATACCTAAAAGTTCCTCCTCGGCCTGCATTTGAAAAGAAAGATCTTTAATGTCCGTGTACAATTGGAAACGCAGCCCTTTATTGGCCAACCGGGTTCTTTGCAGATCAAACCGGGACGTTTCAAATTCGGCCCGGTCCACCTGATCACCCAGCGGCCATTCCAGGGAAACCCCGGCATATAACATATTGTCCTCATCCTTAATGGCCAAATCCTTTCCCTTAACATTATATCCCAAAAGCAGGTCGACCGAAGGCAGAAGATCATCCGCCTCTTCGTCAACGCGCAACCCGCTCTTTTCCTCCAACAGATCAAGGACCTGATACGTCCGGCTGTTTTCCTTAAAGGCCTTATAATTCACTTCAAACGCGGTATCCACATCACTATAAATCCCTGTCAACTGCGGCAACAGAGGCGCTTCCCCTTGCCAACGAATTGCCTTTTCAATAAAATTAAACGCGCGCGCATAGCGATCCTTCAATTCCACAAGTTTTTCCTTCTTAGCCAAAACCTGCAGATGCACTTTATTGACATCAACAGGAAGCGCAATATTGCTTTTCTGCCGGTCAATGATATTATCCAGCAATTTCATATTCTGCCGATAGGAAGATTCCCCGATCTCTAAATTGGCATAGGCCTGATACCAGTCATAATAGCCGCTAATAAGAGAAGCCAAATAATCCTCGTAAGCTTCAATGATCTGATGCCGAGCAATATCCACCTCCAGACCTACAATTTTATCTTTTAACCGCGTTGCCTTGCCAAAAGCGTTCTGCGCAATGGGCTGCGAGACCGCGAGCGTGAAGTCACTTGTATTATTATTCGATCCGTAGGAAGGGACTGTCTTGTAGGTAACCGAAAGGTCCGTCCCGGTAAACGGAAATAACCGGCTCAAAGAAACCGTATTTTCCGGCGCTTCCCTGTCCTGCCCCAGAAAAAAATCGTATTGACTCTTAACCTCCAGCACAAGGTCTTTGGCCGGCAGTTGCAGATCCTTTTCATAGCGCAGAGCCAGTTCATCAATAAGGATCCTCTCAAATTCTGTATCTTTTTTAACCGCAAGATCTATAAACTCCTTTAGCGACAATTCCCGCGGAGAACCGGCTTGCTTTGCTTCCACATCTTCTTGCGCGCAAGCTCTCCCGGGGCTGAAAAAGACCATCGTCAGAGTCAAAAGACCAAGGCCGGTCATAAAACAAACATTATTTTTCCCTCTCATGGACGCTATCCTCTTAAATGAAATTTATATTCCCATTGTTTCAAAAAAGAATAAATCGTAGGAATCAAAACCAGGGTTATGGCTGTAGCAAAGATAAGGCCCCAGGACAAGGCAAGCATCATCTCCGCCAACATCGCGTCATACCCGGCAAAACCATAAGCCGTCGGTAAAATACCGGCCACTGTTGTCAATGTCGTCAGGATGACCGCTCTCAGCCGTGTTTGCGCAATACGCGCTATTTGTTCATCTGCCTGGTCGTGGGACGTGCGGGCATCATATTCCCTGTCCAGCTTAACCAGCATAATGATCGCATCATTAACAACCACGCCCGCCAAGCCCAACGCACCGATTGCGGCAAAAAATCCAAAAAGCACTTTTCCATGCAGCCAAAAGGCAAGCACTATACCGACAACTCCAAACGGGATGGCCAGCATAATGATCAATGGCCGGACTAAAGAATTGAACAAGATAGCCAAAACCACATAGATCAGCAAGACGACCAGGATGATCGCGCTGAAAAGATCCGCCCGGGATTCGCGCGTATTCTTCACCTCTCCGGCAAAAGATAAGGTTGTCGTCGGATATTGCGTCAATAATTCCGGAAAAACATTTTCCTCAAAATAGACCGCGATATCCAAAGGCGTGGATTTAGCCTGTTTTTTCAGATCACCATAAACATTGGTGGTGCGTTTAAGATCCTCACGGGTTATGGAATTCGCAGATTTTCTCTTGGTCACCTCAACCACATCGCGCAAAGGCACCAGATAATTCCCCTTATTTTCCACCGGAAGATCGAGAACTTTCTCGATATCATCTTTGGCCGAGTCAATGATTGTAAACCGCACACGTACATCTTCATCAATCCCGGTAAACTCATACAAAATACTTCCCTCGAGAGCCGCCCGGAACGTGGCCCCGATGTCCACCGGATTAATAGCAAGCCGCTTGACCTTATCCCGGTTGATATCGATCACATATTCATTAATGCGCATATCCGCGTCGAGTTCAACATTTTCCAGCTCCGGATGCGCCTTCATCCTTGCCATCAATGCCTCAACGATTTTAGCCCGCAGACGGTCATCATTCTGCTGAACCAGAATCTCAATCGCACTTCCGGAATCATGCCCCCAGCGGCTCTTGCGGAAATTTAATTTTTCAAAACCCTTGAGATCTTGCGTCTTGGCCTTTATGCCAGCCAGGATCTGATCAGCGGACATGCGCCTTTTTTCCTTAGGCACGATTTCCACCCGGATACGGAAATTGTTCTCTTCAACCGCGCCTCCCCTGCGGCTACGGGCAATATCAGTCAAGACTCCGACCGATTCCTTTTCAAAGTTCTCCAAAATGACCTGCTCGATCTTTTCTGTCGCCCGCGCGGTATCAAACCTTTTGGCATCCGCCCGGATATTCCCGGAGATGGTGATGTCCCTGGTCTCTTCATTCGGAAACATGACAAATTTAAACTTATACTTAACCAGAAATCCTGACAGAACAAGCAAGGCAATAAAGGCGATCAGGACCACCCCTTTAAAACGCAGGAATTTCTGGATAAATTTTCCATACTGGTCCTCAACCTTATCAAACCAATGAACCGCTCGTTTTTCTTGATCACCCTTAATCTTTTTCTTTTGGAATTTCCGTAAAAATGGCAACTCCAGATTCATATGCCCGGGAAGAATAAAAATAGACTCAAAAAAACTGGCGCCTAAAACAAGAAAAATGATCGTGGGGATCGGCTCAATGAATTTTCCGAAATGGCCCTGAAAAAAATATAACGGAATAAAAGCCACGCAGGTGGTAATAATACTGGCCAAAATAGGCAGGATGACATAAGCTGCGCCCTTGACCACGGCATCCTTTTGTTGCATTCCGTCATTAGACATCCTCGTGATATTTTCTGCAACCACGATCGCATCATCCACAATGATCCCCATAACGATAATAATCGCAGCCAGGGTCATGCCATTGATCGTGTGCCCCATAAGGGAGGCGCATATCGCCGTGAAACATAAAGTGAACGGGATGCCCATCGCGACCCAAAAACCAGCCCTTTTATTAAGGAAGATCAGCAATGTGGTCAAGATCATAATAAAACCGATAGTCCCGTTCATAGCGATAAGCGATAAACGGTTACGAATATCTATGGATTCATCATCCAGCAAAACCAGTTGGACCGGGGTCCCTTTGAGATTATTTTCTTCGAAGGTCTTAACAACTTTATTGACCGCCTCCAGGGCATCGATAATCCCGCGAGAGCTGTTCTTAACCACATTTAAGATGACCGCCTGCCTTCCGTTCACCTTGCGGATCTCTTTGCTTTTCTCAAAAGTCTCTATGATCTCCGCGACTTCACCCAGGCGGACTACCTGCCCCTCAAAGCCTCCCTGAATGATCAAATCTTCTAATTCCTCAACCGTATCCAATTCCGCCGCGATCGTGACCTGAGGTTCATCAACGGTTTCAATGTTTCCTGCCGGCCTTCGGACATGATTATTCCGGATCTCGTTCATGACCGTGCTGAACGGGATCTCATATTTGAGCAATTTCTGCGGATCGACCCTGATCTGGATCTCCTGGTCCAGATACCCCCGTCTATTAACACTGTTGACCTCGGAAAGGTTCAAAAGCTGGCTCTCCAAGGCAAAGGCGTATTGTTGCAATTCCTGACGCTGTTGTGTATCGAGAAGATGAATATCCTCATTATAGAGCGCGATATCGATGATCGCCTTTTTACTTGTCTTAAAAACCCGTATGTCAGGATCATTCTCTATTTCATCGGGAAGGTCAACATCCAGGACACTGTTCCGTATCTCGGTAACCACCTCATCAATATCCGGATAATCCTGTTCAATCTCAATACTGATACTGGACTGCCCAACGCTGGTCGTACTGGTAACTTTATAGACTCCATCAACTCCTCTTATCGCTTCTTCAATAGGTTTTGTGACGAAATATTCCACATCTTTGGCAGGCGCGCCCTGGTAACTGACAGAAACCCTGACTCTGTCAAATGTGATGTCCGGCAGCTCTTCCCGGCTGGTATGATTCCAGGCAAAAATTCCCCCGATAAAAACAACGATGAAGATCAGGTTGGTTAAAAGGTGTCTCCGGGTGAAATAGGCTATAAGTTTTTCGAGCATAGGGGATAATGATTCTCAGAAATCACTTTTATTTTCTTAAAGATGCCTTTTTAGAGACAGCCTTTTAAAAAAAGTTCCTTATTTTTTAAAAAAATCTTATGGTTTCTTTTTTGTGGGAACATCATATTGCCGTAGATTGGTTTTTTGAAAAGAAAAAGTCATAAAATCGCAAACTCTGTTTAAACAATCTTCCCGATATCACAAGTTATATCTCTTTTCCCGTCCCATTTCTTGCAATATCGCGTTCACTTCCCGCTTAACTTCAATAATACGCATCTCCCGGCCCATCATGAGTTTATTATTACGTTCCACCTCTGATATCTTTTTTTCCAGCTCTTGCGTGGCTTTCTTAATATCCGTAATATCCTGATAGATCCCGCACGCCCGGACAGGATTTCCCTGAGGATCTCTTTCAATGACACGGCCCCGGCTCAAAATCCAGATCCAATGACCGGCTTTGTGACGCCTGCGGAATTCCATGGCATAAAAGTCTGTTTGCCCTTTTATATGCGCCTGCAAAGCCTGCTCCACTCTTGGAAAATCTTCCGGATGGGTTAGATCTTTCCATGAACGGTAATGAGGCTCTATCTCCTCAAGTTTGCAGCCTAACATTTCTGCGGCTCGTTCATTGAACAGGACCTCATCGCTCACGATATCCCAATCCCATGTTCCCAGATTGGCCCCGGAAACGACAAAATGCAAGCGTTCCTCCTTTGCCCTAAGCTCGGACTGCACCCGCTTAAGTTCCGTGATATCCGTGGTCCGGCCCCGCAATTCGATTGAACCTTCTGCCAGCTCTTTAGAAACAGCCCGTGAATGGACCCACTTGAACCGGCCATCAGGCATAACGAGGCGGTATTCCACCTCATCTTCTATTTCTCCTTGCTGCAAGCCCTTTTGCAAAACAATAAGCACCCTAGGGAGGTCTTCAGGATGCACAAAAGAAAAATATTTTTCAAAACTATGGTTAACCGTGCCTTTCGGCCTTTCAAGCACTTGGTCTGCCTGAGGGCTGATGAAAGTGTTGATCACATCGCCTTTACTGTTGATGCGATAACTCCAAAGAATATCCGTAATCGATTCCGTGAACTCACGGATCTTATCATAACTGCTTTTGATCTCCTCGTTTTTCCGCCTTAATTCGGTTGCTTTCCCCTGCAGATGCTTCTCATTTTCGATGCGCTTAAACATATCGCTGAACAAACGCGCCAAGAAACGTAAGACCGTCATCTCCTTTTCCGTCCATTGCCGCTGCGTCCTAAGAGAATCAAAACCAATAAAACCCCTCAGATTTTCATTAACCTTGATAGAGATCGCCATAAGCGACACGATATGCTGACTTTGAAAATGTCTGTGCTCCAGCGAAGCTTGCGGAGGAAGATCGTCCATGTTCGAGACAGAAAAAATTTCGTTTTCCGTGACCTGTTGCGTAAACCATGGCATGTCTTCAGATATGTTGATATCTTTAAACCTGCTTATCTGTGGCGCAATACCTTGGGCACACCATTCATGGGTATTATCCATTAATCCGGTATCGCCCTTGAATTGAAAAACATAAGCACGATCCACTTCCATCAAATTTCCGATCATGGCCAAAGCCTTGTCTATAATCTCATCAACATTATCCATTCCTGCGGAAGAAAAAGACAAGGACAACTGAAAACAGATCTGTTCAAATTCCCGGTAATTTTTAAGCATGCCCTGCCAATTCTTCTCTAACAAAACATCCGCACAAGAACACCCCTGGTAGAAAACTTTACCGTCTTCGGATAAAGCAGGCGCGTGGATAACCAAAACGTTATTGTCAGAAGCGCCCTGCTCAGTGTAAAACACATTTCCATTGGGCATCTCTAAGACCGCAAAGCGGGGCTTTTGGCCAATACCCACTCGCGCTTGTATAACGATCTGATTTTTCTTTAAAAACCCTTCTGCCAGCTCCAGGCTCTCTTTCAATGTGGG
>JAGYNW010000051.1 GCA_018399915.1 Candidatus Omnitrophota bacterium | reverse complement strand
CGGAATCATTTAAGGGAAAAAAACCTTTTAGTCCGGCAATTTTTCAAGGATGGAAAGCGATCTCTGAAAAAATTTGGCGGATTCAGACAAACCGTTATCCCGCGCAAAATCCCTCAGATCTTCATACCGTTGCACCAGATCAAAATCCAGGGCCCAATGTAGCTTTTTCAAACATACCGGACACAACCACAAAGGCCTGCGGTCAGATTCCTTGCGGTGATTGCTGCCGTTCATATTGCAGTTGAAATAGATGCAGTGATACAAGGAGAACATATGACCGATCTCATGCGTGCCGGTCTTCAGTGTCCTCAGCAGACAGAGTTTATACTCATCCCGGGAGGCCGCCGGATCTCCGTTGCGATAGATCGACCAAACCCCGACCCGCTCCTCCATAGAGGCCTGCCCGAAAACAAAATTCCATCCCTGCCCCGGCCACAGGTCAGCGGCGGTAAACGCGATCAAACAAAATGCGTCATCCGGAACCACGGGTTGCAACAGATTTTCGATGACATAAGTGGACAAAATCTGGCGGTCTCGGGTTTGCGGATGCACCCGCCGGGCGCGTGAAGGGACAGCCTCAAGGCTTATCGGAGATGTAAACTTCACGGGCATCTGATAATACAAGTCAATAAAACGTGCGGTTTTTTCAATGATCTCTTTTTGTTCAGGAGAAAACTCCCCTAATAAAGCGATGTAGATTACGCGCTTCTGTTTATCCGGGACTGCCGGGTCAGACTCGATGTACTGCGAGTAAGGTTGCCCCGGCTCATGATGCTGTGCCAACCAATCAAAAGGTCCTGGTTCCGATAAAGGTTGATGCAGCTCAAGCAATTTTTCGAATACATCTTCCTGAGGCTGAGACACATCTTTCTCCTGCTCCGGCATCTTTTTCTTCTGCATCCTGGCATCCGTGTAAGGATTAATCGTCTTGATGTAAGGATGGCGGCTTACGGGCGGCGTTTTCTTCTTGAACGGATTAATAATATTATTGGACATGGTCATCACCGTCGCAATAATAACGCTGTAAATAACCGTTATAATCACCTGTTTAAATTTCATTTTTGAATCCCTAACTTGCGTTTCAATGATCTGCGTGTTAACCGATAGGATAAATACGCGAACAGGACAACAGGAACAATACTGATAAACCCGACCTCTAAAATGAAGAAAAAGGACAGGAACAACAAAAGATTAACAAGAAAAAGGGCCAAACGGTAAGCCCACAAATATTTGTATTTTAAAAAAATCGCGGACACAACCAGCAAAAAAGAAATAAACGCGGTTATGGCAATAAAATATCCGTCTGGTTCCACGAACACAATATCATAACCCGGCTTGGACCTCAAATAAAGCAGCACAGGAATCGAGAAAAAAAAGATCGACAGAATTACGAAATAGCCCAAAAGGCCCACAATCTGCAACTCGGAAACAATCAATTCCAGTTCATTAAACCGGCTTTGATAAATTTTATTTCTGCGGCGCATGACCAGGTGGAAGACAAAAAAGAAAGGCACGATATTGATGAACACGCATCGTATGATCAACCCCAAAAGTTCTAGATCCATATCTTTTACCTTAAAAAATCAAAACAGGCTGGCCTGCCCGTTTTCATCCGTACTGTAGGCACGTTGCGGCACTGGAAATTTACCGACTAACGCATCTTTAACCAAATTTTTAATATCTTCACTGAAATCCGCAGAAAGGATCCATTCCAGATATCGTCTGTCCATCTTCGCGATATCCTGCAATGTATATTTGCGGGCATATTTGCCGAACATCATATATAATTTGCCGTTCCACCAACGGAACTTCCGTTCATCATCATAGAAATGATTATCTTTGCGGTACTGAAATTGTTTCAAGACATCCAGGTTCTCCTCCCCTTCCCCATATCTTGCAATTTGATTCTTCAGTATCTCCAGGGTAGCCTCGGTATCATGCAAAGCGCTGTGCGCATTTACTAACGGCTTATCACAATAAAATTGATACGCTGCGGTCAAATCCCTTTTTTCATTCAAATGGAACACCTTTTGGGCATCAAAGATATTGCGGGTCTTCCAATTGAATTTGAAGCCACATTCATCAAGCTCGCGTTCCAATAACGGCAGATCAAACTTTTCTATATTGAATCCACCAAGGTCCGCATCTTCCAAAAAGACCAGCACTTCTTCCGCGATATCACTAAAAACCGGTTTGTCCCTAACATCCTCATTCGTTATTCCGGTCAGGTCCGTGACCTCATGCGGGATAGGAATCGTAGGATTAACCCGCTTGATAAAAGTATCCTCTTGGCCTTGAGGTGTGCATTTGATTAAGGCGATCTCGATGATTTTATCTTGATCGATCCACACTCCGGTCGTTTCCAAATCCAGTACGACCAATTTTCGTGAAAGCTTCATACAATTCCTTTCCGTTTCGAATTTCCTCAATTAACGTCATTTCATTATATAGAAATTTTGTATAGAGTACATGTCTTAATTGACACTTTTGTTATCCTTTTGATATTCTCATAAAAACAGCCCACTGTTATCGCGGGCTGTCATCCCATAAATAAAAAATCCGTATGCATTTACACATAACCAATAGATTGCATCAGGGACGTGAATTCTGAAATCTTCAGCGGTTTATTGATATAAACATCTACCAATTCCTTATGGGCGGAAATAATATCCTCTTCTCGCTGAGAGGTAGTTAGAATGATAATATAAATACTGTAAAGCTGCGGTGAATTCTTAATAGCCTTCAGGACCTCCATCCCATCCATCATTGGCAAACGTAAGTCCAGCAAAATGACCTGAGGTCTGTTCCATCCCGGATCATCAGCATACTTCCCTTCCCGATTCAAATATTGCAATGCCTCCTCGCCTGTCTTAAATAATGTGATTTGGTCATCAGGCCGCTGTTCCTCAAAGTCTCGCACGGTTAATAAGGCATGACTTTCGTCATCCTCAATTAAAACGATATGCAATCCTTTTCCTTTTTTAGAATCCATAAGTCACTCCTTTTGTTGCCTCTAACTTAAACTTCACTTTCCGGGATGATAAAACAAAACGTGGACCCGGCACCTTTCCCCTCTGACTCCACCCAGATGATCCCGTTGTGCTTATCGATAATCCGCTTAACAACCGCCAAGCCAAGTCCTGTTCCCTCGCTTTTCGAATCTAACTTGTCAAACAATGAAAAAATCCGCTCCTGATGACGGTAATCAATCCCCATGCCATTATCTTTAACGTAACAAACGGTTTCCCCGCACTTTTTTTTAGCTCCGATTTCAATATAAGGGGCTGTCTGTGATCCCATATATTTGATCGCATTATCGATAAGATTCTGGTAGACCTCTATGATCCGACGACGATCGATACAAAGTACGGGCATGCCAGGTAAAACACGGACCATGACATTTTTAGATTGGATCCGGCCATGAACAAGCCGAATGGCATCTTGGGCTACATCCGCCATGGGTGTCCGCATATATTTATAATCCAGTTTTCCAACCTGAGAAATCTTGATCAGATCATCCAAAAGAGATTGCATCCGGTGAGTGGCATTCGATATATGGAACAAATCTTTTTCTACCTGATCAAAATTCCTTCTTAAAATATCTTTTCGTAGCATTCCGACGAACCCGTTGATCGTGATCAATGGACTCTTCAGATCATGAGAGATGCTCAAAGAAAATTGTTCCAGTTCCTTTTTCTGTTTTTCCAACTCGATAATAAGCTTTTCTTTTTCTCTTTGATCAACTTTATGACGGGTCGCATCATTAAAAATAATCTGTGCGGTCCTCGCATCTTCAAAATGGATAACGGGTAACACCGTCGCATCATACCAACGTACTTCGGATGGCGATATCGTCATCTTTATCGTAAAGCGTTGTATTTGCAAGCTGCCAAAAGCTTCGGAAACAGCCTTGCGCAAAGGGGGTAAATTTTCCCGCCCTAACAATGTATACACAGTGGACCCTTTATCGACAGCAACGGGAAATAAATTATTCACCACCCGGACAATATTGCCTTTGGTATCGATCGTCAATATCGTACAGGAAAGGATATCGATCAGATCCACCCATTCCTTCTCTTGACGGTTGATCACCTGATGCAGTGTGTTTATCTTCTGGATAAAGCCTTGGTTCTTATGAGCGAGCTTACTTGTCGTAACACGCTCATTATGCAAAGAATAAAACGCGAGGGCCAACAAAAACAAGGAAAGCACACAGGTAAGCAAAAAAATCTTATGGCTCAACCCAATATAATAGGCGAACATCACGCTTGCAACCAAATACAAAACAGCAAAGCTCAATAAGTAATTTTTCTGACGGTATCGTTTGAAATAATCGCGCATCAGTCTATGGCTTCCATTCCTCTTCGACAAAGTTCCTTTGCATACTCTGTCCATACCCCTTCTCCCCAATAACGGAAACAACTTGTCTGAGACAGCAAAAGATAGAGCATAGCTTTTTGAAAGGACTCCTCTTTGATGGGCATTTTCATGTCATATTTTTTATGAAAAGAAACGCTCAATTGATTCATCGGATCAAGAACATCCTGATAGCCTTTGACCCAATTCTTGTCATTTGTCCATGATCCCTTATCGAGATCAAATCCGGAATCGGCTTCATGCACTTTTGCGATGGCCTCGTCGGCAGCACCTTTTTTCCCTAATTGGATTACCTGCCAAATGCGATGTTGAGAAATGGGTTGCACAGCAGGAAAATCTTCCTTATGCAAATTCAAAGATGCCAGATACTCCAGATACTCAGAACCGGTCATACTGACCGTCCCGGTTGTAGAGATCTGATTGAATGCCTGTTCATACGCCGGAGGGTATTCGTTCATCATCACCCCGCCATTTTCGCCGTCGCCGATCTGACAAACAAAAGGGGGAACCGTGACCCCGCAAAATTCCTGACGGTCTAATCCTTTAGCCTCGTAATACGGTTGCATCTGGGCCACCAATTTCGTATCTGATCCCTGGGTCTTAATAAGCACGGTAATGGCCACTTCCTCACCCAGAGAATTTTTTGCAACGAGTTTATGCGGAAAATGGGGCCGGTTGATCCCGGAACCATCAGGATTTTCGATCGTATGTTCTTGCACCATGATCCATTCATACCCGCATTCGAGCAAGGCTTTCACATATTCATAACAAATATCCGGGTGAATCGGCAAATGCATTTCCGGAGGAGAAAATCCTTTAACCCGTTGCGCGGCTTCTTTGCCGAAGATTTCGGAAAAATGTTTGCGCCAGGCCATCATGTGAAGCTTGATATCCGGAACCGGTGTAGAGGTAACCACCGCATGGGACCACATGGTCCCCAACCATTCAACACAAGGATAATATTTCTGATCACAGGCCAACGGTTTGAGATGCTCGAGGACACGGCCGCCTTCCATTTGGCGCAAACCCCAAAAAAGATTGCCAGAATAATCCAGCATGACCCGCGGATTACCACCCTTATCAACAAAATTCCTTATCATGTCTGACATCCGCGCATAACAATTCATAAAAACCGGAGCATTATGATTATCCCCGATATCCTGATGCTCCATCATATGTTGCAAATTAGATATCAACCCGGCTGAACGGATATCGTCTGTTGCTGCAGGAATGGTGGGTTGGTGCATATGCAAGGCGATCCCGAAACTAGAAGAGACACTCGGGAAATCATTTTTGGAAAAAGGCAAAAAAACATCCTGGCCGGTTGGCGCCAACCCGGAAACATCCTGTTTCTTAAAAAAAATATTTGGCATATTGTTGATAATTTCTGGCATGGTTCACCTCTCCTTAAAGTTATATTAACTCATATTTATTGTAACATTAATTAATAATAATCCTACTTTAACCCGATTATTATTTTTTTTTCTTGGGGGACGCAGGTTTCTTATTTCTTTTCCTAGACGATACGCGCGTATTATCCGTTTTCTTTGCCTTTTTCACATTCGTTCGGGACAGCCGCTTTTTGACGACAGGCTTCTTTTTGGATGAAGGCATTGTCTTTTCTAACGATAAAGATTTTTCCAAATAATACGCGGCGCAATCCATATCAGTAAATATATTATCCCGGTTTTCCACCTCCTTAAGCCACACCAAATCTACGGTTCCTTTCATCAAATCCTCATATAACTTGGTAAACCGCCCGATATGATTATTCAAGCGTTTGTTGGCATACGGGACCATGGTCCCGGCTTTCATAATAAAAGGCCAATCACTGGATTCAGCCAGCAATAATTCCCTGGCGGCTTGATTCAGCGCTTTTTTGAACTTGGTATTTCTTTTCTGGACAAGCACATCCCGGTATTTATCCGCCAATTCACTCATGCGCTGACCAGCCATATGGATGTGAGGATAAATCCAATCATTAGAACCGTCCACCCAAAATTCATTATACCCTTTATATCCCCATGTTGAAGCTGCCGGCAAAGCCTTTTGATTCACCGGATATTCGCTTAGATATTCCGATGGGGTTATAAGTTTTACTGTCTGCTGGTCAAAAGCGATCTTGCGGATTAAAAAGTTGATCCATTGCGGCCCTTCATACCACCAATGCCCAAAAAGCTCAGCATCATAAGGCGCGATAACAATAGGCTTGCGATCCATCTGTGAATATAAATATTCAATCTGCTTTTCCTTATTGAACATGAAATTGCCGGCATGGATCGCGGCTTTTTCTGTCGCCAAAGCTGGACGATAAACTTCCTTATATTCCGTATTACCCGTGATACGCTTATACTTGATGCCTGTATTGATACGAATCCCCAAAGGATGAATATAGGGAGAAATATAATCCATTTCCAATTCATGACCAATGTCACGGTAATACTCGCGGTAATCATAATCGCCGGGATAACCCTCTTTCGCGCTCCAGACCTGTTTGGAGGATTCATAATCCCGCGCAAAAGCGCCTACACCGGAAGGACAATAAACCGGCGCGTAAATGCTGTAACGGGGCGTAGGATCGGCATTGGCCAGCCCATGGGAATCAACAAAAAAATACCGCAGCCCGTACTCTTTCAAAATCACATCCAGGCCTTCATAATAAGCGCATTCAGGCAACCAAATACCCTTAGGCGGCTGACCAAATGTTTTGATATAATGATCCACCCCTATTTTGACCTGGGCTCTGACAGTACGTTCATTGACGGAAAGTATCGGCAAAAAACCATGGGTGGCGCTACTGGCAATGATTTCCAGACAACCTTTGTTAAGAAATTTCTTAAAAGCATGAATGAGATTATTTTTATACTTGACGCTAAACAAATGTTTATATTCTTTAAATTGTTTGTGATAGTAGACAGCTAAGGCATGAAAATGCGGTTCGTATTTTGTCCTTTGGATTTCTTTTTGGGATAATTCAATCAGACGATCAATATAGGTGATATAGCGTGCTTGCAGTAAGGGGTCCTGCAACATGGATATCAACGGAGGGGTCAAGGACATGGTAACACGAAAATCGACCTTATCTTTAATCAAATCATCAAAGATCTTGATTAAGGGTAAATAGGTCTCAGTAATGGCCTCATAAAGCCAATTCTCTTCCAGAAAATATTTTTCTTCGGGATGACGCACAAACGGCAAATGGGCGTGTAAGACTAAACTAATATATCCTTTGAGTTTTGACATTTATGATCTCCAGCATTTAAAAGGAATCGTCATAGATAAACGCGATTAGCCGGGAACGTACATTGTCCGAAAACGCTCAACAGCCGTATTGATACTCCTTTGTTCAAGCTTGTCAAATGAACGGGCTGTGAAGTTCAACGGGATATTTCCATCCGGAAGGTAAAATCTTAACGAAAAGGTTCCGTCGGGATTCAAGGCAATTTCCTTATCCCCATGGGTTACAGTGGCATCCGGCTCTGTACGGCCATATACGATCAACTCGGTATTTAATTCAAAAAAGAATTTGCGTGATCTTTGCCCGCCCACTTGGTCACTCGCGCCGGATTCAGGTGAAGGCTGGGTAAAATCACTTGACTGAGCAGAGGCCATTCGTTCATGCGAAGACACCTCAAAGATCTGACTTAACTTTTTATCATCGATCAAAACCGCAGGTTGTTGATCTGCGCTAAAGGTTTTTTGCTGAGGAGTCTGGGGAGGTTCCAAAGGCTTGTCTTGGTCAACAGGGGGAACTTCCTTAAGGTCATCTTTCACCTTTTTCACATGAACTTTCTTCAAAAGCGGGGTTAATTTGGAGTAATACGCCCATATTTCAGCAGCGGTCAAAGGAACGCGTCCCCCGTAAAGTGATAATGGTTTTTGCTCAGCGTGACGTGAAAAATCCTGAGTATATTTCTGATATTTTTTATGTGTGTATGTGGTGACTTCAGATGGATCATTATCATTAACAGAGACCCAATCTAATGTGCGATTATGTGCGGAGCCACTTCTTTGGGCGAAAACAGGATTTGACTGGGCGATGGTCTGAAAATCTCCTTGCTCACTCTTGCATGCCAAATCCGCGTAATAAAGGGTATTATCTTTTGGCAGATCAATATACTGTTTATTGTGTTTTGGATTAATCTTCACATCAAAACTCTTCGATTTTTTCGAAATTTTAGTGTTCTTATATGAAGTTTCATAAACACGCAAATAGTATTTCGCCTCTTTAAAATATTTTCCTAATTTCTTCTTTAACTGTTTCAGGGAATCCGACGAGATATCCCAGTAAGCGTAAACACTGTGCGGAGAGCGGGAAACAAGCGTAATCTTTGTGGTATTATATGTACGAGGCAATTCATAAACATCTATATCCACGCTCCCACCTTTAAGACGCTTATTGTTTGGCGATACTATGGCTTTGACCTTAGATTGCGTTTTTTTCGTATTTCGTTTCGTTCTAGGCAAGAAATTCTCCTTTAATTAAAATAAGCGGCTAATGTCTCATCAGCAATTGTATCCCAGGAAAAAACGGTCTCCGCTGCAATACGTCCGTTTCTGCCCATCCAGCGTCCATGTTCAAAGTCCGAAAATAATGTTCCCACTCCCCATGCAACAGAATCCACCTGCGGGTAGATCTTATATCCCGTGACTTCATGCCAAACGATCTCTGACGGGCCTCCATTAACACTGGCCACAACCGGTTTGCCCGCGCTCCAGGCCTCTAAAATAACAATGCCGAAAGGTTCATTCCGGCTGGGAACAACGACACAATCCGTGGCCTTAAAGAGGTCTTTCAAGCCCTCGCCTCCTTGATGGCCAATGAAACGAACGGCATGACTGACACCTAATTCCCGGGCTCTGTGTTCCAGTGCCCCGCGCATATCCCCATCTCCGGCAAAAATAAATTTCGCATGGTGGTGATGGTGAAGAATACTCGGTATCGCTTCCAACAGGATATCCGGCCCTTTTTGCGACGTCAATCGTCCTGCAAACAAAACCATGGGATCCAGCGGCGCAATATGATACCGCGCTTTGACATCTCCAGCGGAGATCCAACCATCATAATTCTGGTAACTGATCCCATTATAAATTATATTAACTTTCCACCAGGGAATACTATATATCCACCTGACCTCATTCTTTAACGCACCAGAAACGGTTATCACCTTATCAGCATGATAGGTGCCGCTCCATTCGATTGATCTGACGCGCTCCGAGTTTCCGCCATAAAAATTATTGCCGCAACGTCCATATTCGGTTGAATGCATCGTTAACAAACACCGTCTACCTCGCCCCTCCTTGATCCAGGACATCGCATTGGCCGTTAACCAATCATGGGCATGGACAATGTCAAAGTGCGCCCCCATATAATCTTCAGTGTGAAATACGCTGTTTACAAAAGACCGGCACATATTATTGATCTCTTCGATAAAGTCTGCATGATGAGAAAACGGACAACGATGATAATGAACCCCATCGATCCATTCATGCAAGCCATGATCACCACGTGCCATTCGCGTGAACACATGAACTTCGTGGCCTTTACGTTCCAGCGCACACGCCAGTTCCGTAACATGACTGGCAACACCGCCGATATAAATAGAATGTGCCGATTCCCAGGATAAAAGAGCGATTTTCATATATTTTATAGGCTGACAGTTATTAAAGAATTTATTGAACCCAGTGGATTTGTGACCTGATGTTTGTTTTCAGGGTCCAATCTCCATTCCCCGTCAACAATATATTTGTATTCATACTTACCGGAACTTAATTTAACCGACGCGTTCCATGTCCCGTCATTTTTTTTCTTTAAACGAAGACTTTGATCATCCCACATATTAAAGTCCCCAGCTAAGTATACTTCATTGGCATCTGGTGCTAAAAAAGAGAATCTTATCCGCTTTTGTTTCCGCTTAAACCTGGGGAAATCAGGTTTGATTTTTAACCTGGATAGCCGCATCTTTGGTCTCCGATATTAAAAAAGGTTATTAAATTAATTCAACTCGAAATAGGAGTTTTGGGAACCCTGATCATTCCAAACAGTGTTCATATTTTCCGGATCTGTCCACCATTCATTATCAACGATGAATTTGTATTCATATTTGCCTGGCTCAACCAAAATATCTGTTTTCCACAATCCCCTTTTATTTTTTTTCATTTTAATGCCATTGGTATCCCAGGCATTAAAATCACCGGCCACAACGACTTCTTCCGCTTGGGGCGCAGATAATTTCAACTGGATTTTTTGGGTCTTTTGAGTCTTCTGGCTTTTCGAAGATTTCCTAGCGTTAATTTGCTTGTTTTCAGATTGATTCTTTTTCGTAGATGTGGTTTTGGTTGTAGATTTTGAAGATTTGGTCGTCTTCCCTTTCATCTTTTTCTTCTCCTTCTTGCTTATTAATATTGTGTTTGAATTTACTAGCTCATCCACAGAAACATCAAAAGTTTCAGC
>JAGYNW010000050.1 GCA_018399915.1 Candidatus Omnitrophota bacterium | reverse complement strand
TGCCCCAATTCCGGCTGGCTGCGCCGGGTTATGTTCTCCCCGTTGGCATAACTGGCCACCCGGGCAAGCTTAGGAAAAGCCGCTTGCAAACGGTCCAAGACCGGGACCAATTGCGCGTTGCTTAAGACCAGGGCATCCCCGTCCATCAGAAAGACCCGGCGCGTGGCTTTATGCCAAAAGGCGTGATGCTGAATATCCGCAAAGATCTCTTTGTCCGGCTTGATCCGGAACCGCTTAGCCTTGTAAGCGCCACAAAACGTGCACTGATCGGAAGAACACCCCACGGTTACCTGCAACAAGAAACTGTCCGCCTCAGCCGGCGGCCGGATAACAGGATGGATGATCGGCATAACTTGCCTTTCTTTATGAGGAGGTTACAAAAAAGGACTCTTTTAAAAAAAGCACCGGTGAAAGATTTTCCACATAAATGTTCTTGCTGTGAAACAGGGGTACGTTTACCGAGGCGGAACTTGAGAAGTCACGACAATCAAATTGCTCACGATATATGACAAAGACATAAATTATAAGAAATCAACCCCAGCAGGCCAATGATCTCGCTCATGGCGTTAAGGGCCTTTCTGTTCTTTTCCTTTGGCGCGGCATCAAGCGGATGCCCCAGGCTGATCACAATCTCGATCTTTGTCTTGTGCGAAAGGCCCAGGACCTTTTTGACCTTTTTGGCGTCAAACCATCCGAGCCAACACGTGCCCAGCCCTTCTTCCGCCGCCTGCAGGACAAAATGCTCGGCAGCGATCCCGATATCGATCAGATTGTATTGTGTGCCCTGGATGATCTGCCCGATACGCGCGGCCGGCTTGGAAAGTTCGCGCACAACCAATACGAGCACCGGAGCGTCTTTCGCAAATGCGTTCATGGCATAGGTGCCGCTAAAGGCGGCCTCCGCAACGTTTTTCCTGATCTCTGGGGTCTTAATGACCAGGAACTTCCAGGGTTGCGAATTGCAGGCCGAAGGCGCGAGGCGCGCGGCCTGCAAACAGCGCTCAATACTGTCAAGCGTGACTGTTTCCCGGGTATACCGGCGGCAACTTTTTCTGTGCCGCGCCAGGTCCAAAAATCCCATGGGCCAGATCCTTTCCTGTTTCTTTTCTTTAACGACTTAACTCTTCCACCTTTTTCCGGCTGATTGGGTCATCCGGAAAATATTTCAGAATATTCTTGTAACTGATCAAGGCCTTCTCTTTATTCCCTAACCACTCATGACAAGCGGCAATATAAAGATACACCTGCCAGCTTTCATGGCGGGTGACATTCTCCTCGGTAAAAAGGCTGGCGGCTTTTTGAAAATGCCGCAGGGCCTGCGCGTGATCGTGTTTTTCCTGCAAGTAGATCTGCCCCAGGGAAACATAAAGCTTCCAGGCGTCCGGATTCCGCCTTAAGCCCGTCGAAAGAAAATCGATGCCGGCCTCCGGCTTTTTCAAGACAGAACCGATCCAATATCCTCCGATAACATAAGCGTGGATATTGTGCGGATCCAACTGGGTCGCAAAAACATACCAGGGCACCATTTCCTTGCGTTCAGCCCCGCTTAAATGCATATGCTTGTCAATATTGATAAGCTCGCCCAGATACAAAAGGAAATTCCAGCGGGGCACCCCGCGAATGGCTTGCACCTGCTTAAACGCGGATGGGTCCCCGGCGTGTTCATGGGCATCATGCCCGTGAGCGTCATGCCCGGAAGCATCATGCCCGTGGGCGTCATGGTCGTTCATATTCTCCTCGACACCGGACTTGCATTTTTGCGCGGCCAGGGTCACACCCCCGTGAAAATACTCATCCGCCCGCATCATGCATACGCGCGAAAAAATCCTGCGGCTTTCCCCGATCAGCCGGTAGATCATGTCCTGATCATAAACGCCTTTATCCAGAGAAAACGCCATATTATACGCATTGATAGCCGGTGCGATCATTAACAGCAGAAAGATCAAGACCGGAAGCGCGATCAAGGAATAAATATTTCGCCATCCCATAATTAAAATATCCGATTCTTTATCTGTTGATAACTGAGTATCAAAATGACCGCGATATAAACAGCGGTGTAAAGCAAAAGCGCGCCAAAGACCCAAAGCGGCAAGGCCTCCCACCCATGGACAATGCGGACATGAAGATCATAAAATTCATAATGCGGGATAAGGTAATAGAGAATGTTTAAAACCGCGGACAAGATCCCCTGGGAAGAAAGGATCATCCCGCCTAAGGTTTGTCCGAACCAGATCACCATGAAATAGATGATCAAAGAGATAGTAACCGCCGCCGAATAGGTCAAACGCAAGGACAGATACATGGAAATCGCGCAGATAAGTGAGAACAGACACACCCCCAGGACATAGGCCTGCAAGAATAAAATCCCGTTAAGGCTCTCAGCCCGCAGAATAATGACCAGCAAATACAACGCAAAAAAGACCGTGAAGGCCAGGCCCGCGGCTAAAGCGGAACCCAAAAAACGGCCCAGCAACAATTCCATCCGGGTTATCGGCTTGGTCAATAAAGGCACCATGGTCTTTTCCTTGATCTCCTGCGGCAATTGCTTGGCGGAAAACGAGACCGCGATGATAACGGAAAAGATCCACAATACATAAAACCCGATATCCTTCAGATAACGGGAGATCTCTTCCACCTCGGCAAACTTCTGCAGGGAAAGAAAGACCATGACAACCAGCAACATCAAAACAAAAACATAAAAGTCTTTTTTCCGGACCAATGCCTTGATCGTGTTAAACGCTAATGTGGTAATCACTTTCATACGCCTTTATCTCCTTATGTTCTGATCGCGTCCAGAAAATATTGTTCCAGGGTCATGCCTTCGCCTTTTTGGGCCAAAAGGTTTGCCAAAACTCCGTCCTTAACGATGACCCCGTTTTTAATGATCGCGACCTCATCACAAATTGTTTCGATCTCAGATAATTCATGAGAAGAAAAGAACACGGTCTTGCCATTGTCCTTAAACTCCTGAATGGTACTGCGCATTTGGATCCGGGCTAAAGGATCCAGCCCACTGGTCGGCTCATCAAAGATCAAAAGATCCGGATCATTGATAAGCGCCTGGGCGAAACTGACTTTCTGCAACATGCCCTTGGAAAAACTCTTCATCAACACCTTCTGCTGTTTTTCCAACCCCACCTTGCAAAGCAGATCTGTGACTTTTTTCTTAAGGCGCGCCGGCTCGATACCGAACAGCTTGCCGTACATGGTGAGCAATTCAACGGGCGTCAAATATCCGTAATAATTGGCTATCTCCGGCATGAATCCGACCTTGCGCCTTGCCTCCAGTGAAGAAGGCGGATGCCCCATAACGCGCACATCCCCCTGGTAATGCGGAATAATGCCTAAAATGATCTTTAATAACGTGGTCTTTCCCGCTCCGTTAGGGCCTAAAAAGCCATAGATCAAACCCTTGGACACAGAAAAATTCACATTGTCCAGTGTCTTGCGGTCTGCGCGCGGGTCATACGAAAAACACACATTTTGCAATTGGATATATTTCATAAGGCAATCTCCGTTTAATAAGATAAGAGGTCACATGATCCCGTCACATGATCTCAAGGATCTTCTGCCAAAGCGAACCTTTGGTATTGATGTATTTCCTTTTGCCGACAACGGTTTTCAGCGGGACATGCGTGAAGGAATGGTTCCAGTAGCCGATAAACATGTCTGTCTTACCGGCCATGCCGGCATGGACCGCCTCTTTACCCAGCATGATGCAAAAAACCGAATCATCCGCGTTTGCCGGACAACTGCGGATGGTATAACTCGGGATGATGTACTTTAAAATATAATCCATCTTCTGTTCTTTCAGGTAGGAACAGATGCGCGCTTTCAAGAACAAGCCGATGTCATCGTAGATCACATTGCCGGAGGCATCCTTGACCTGATCGTCTCCCTTAATCAAATCCTGCCCCGCGCCCTCGGCCACAACCACCACCGCATGATGCCTGTGCGCAAGCCGCCGCTTGAGTTTAGCGAGAAATCCGTCTTCACCCTCAAGCACCAAAGGCGCCTCAGGAATAAAACAAAAATTGACATCACTGTTGGCCAGCGTCGCGTTCGCCGCGATAAAGCCGGAATCCCGGCCCATCAGCTTAACAAACCCGATCCCGTTCCAGGCCGCCTTGGCCTCCTCATGCGCGATATAAATGGACTTGCGGGCTTCCTCGATAGCGGTATTGAACCCGAATGTGCGCTCCGAACAATAAATGTCATTATCGATCGTCTTGGGCACCGCGATAACAGAGATCTTCAGCCCGCGCTGATTGATCACATCCACAATGTCGCGAACACCGCGGAATGTGCCGTCCCCCCCGATAACAAACAGAATCTTAATATCGTATTTAAATAAGGTATCGACCATATCTTCCGGGTCCTGCGGCCCGCGGGAACTTCCCAGGATCGTTCCGCCGGAATTCTGAATACCATCGACCGTATCGGGCGTCAATTCCATAGGATCCACATAATTATCTTTTGATAATCCCTTATATCCAAACCGGAAGCCATAAACTTTTTTCACACCGTACTGCCAGACCAGAGATAAAACAATGGTCCGGATAACATCATTCAACCCCGGGCACAATCCCCCACAGGTAACAACCCCGCAATTAATGGTCTTCGGATCAAAGTACAAATCTTTGCGCGGACCGGCGACCTCGAACATGGGCATTTCTTTGCCGGCGCGGATATACTCATTAACGATCGAGGCATTCGAGTACACCAGGATTTTCTGATCATCATCCACATAAACATCCGGATCCAGATTTAAGTTGGAAGGGACGGTAGTTTCTCCTAGATTGGGAATGCTAAGATCGCTCAATTCATCCGGACGAGGAAGCAAAGAATCCACTCCTCTTTTCCAGGTCTTGTTCACATTATCAAAAAAATTATCATCCATCATTCCCCCTTTGGAAAATTTACCGGGATTTACAAAAAGGAGCCCGGTAGCTCCAGGCCTCCTTTTCTTTCACTGCTTCATGATTATATTTTGACGACGTTAGCTGCGTGGTCGCCTTTGGGGCCGTCAACAATCTCAAATTCCACTTCCTGTCCTTCTTCAAGTGACTTATAGCCATCCTCCTGGATCGCCGAAAAGTGGACAAACACATCATCGCCATCTTCAACAGAAATAAAACCATACCCTTTTTGATTATTAAACCACTTGATTTTTCCTCTCGCCATTACTTCTCCCTCCTTTCACGAATCACGAAAACTTTTGAGTAAATAATGGCCGGGAATGATCTTTTAGGCATGAATCCTTTAGCTGTCTCATAACTCTTCCTCTTTCCTTATTTACTGCTTTCGTTCTCTTCTTACCCAAACTTACATTTTTAGCATAAATAAGATATGATTTCTTGTCAATAAATTTCCAGACTTTCAGGCCTTCATGCTTATCGCTGCGGAGACTCTTTGCTTACCGAAGATTCCCCGAATACGGCGTTTGGATATCGAATTTATTACACAAATAATTGATCTCCCGGATAATGGTTTGATTCTCACGATTATTCCTGAGCAGGCCTATCAGATAATAGATCTTGTTAAACGCCCAACTCCTGGCAATCTCCACGTCCCCGCGGGCCGCACTTTCCAGGGAGCTTTCAATATTCAGTTCTTTTGTCTTTCCATTAGCCTCTCCCAGGATCCGCAATAAGAACTTCTTTTCATCCGAGAACCGCCCATATAAAGTGAATTCCGTGTTTTTGAAAATATCCGGCAATAATTTCGGATACATCTGGGGATTCTCCAGACCGCTGATGTTATAACGGATATTAGTCAAGATCGGATTACGGATCTTTTCATACATATTGGCCATATGCCATTCGATCTCATGGGTTCGGTAAGAATACTCGGTCCAACCCCTGTTCTTATAGGCGATGAAATCCAGCAAATACCGATTCACCCGCGCACCTCCGGTAAAGGCGAAAATGGCCTTTTTCCCATTATTAATCAAGGAGATCTGATTGATCAATACCCGGGAATTGGTGACCCCCTTGGTCGGCCGGCCGTCACTGATCAAAATGACATAACTCGGATCAATCGTGCTTTGAAAATTAATGGTTTCCGACAAGGCCAGGTACGTATCCGTCTTTTGACCGACGCTGAGATCTTCGACAAAATCCAGGGCCAAACGGATATTCGTCTCGGTGGGCGGCAGGGAAGATTTCCGGAACTTCTGAATCGATTTTTTGAAAGTAAAAATATTGAACACATCCTGGGGATTCAAATGGCGCAAGGCGTAAGAAATGCCTTTCTTGAATTCTTCCATCCGGTCCTCCCGCATACTCGTTGAGCAATCTATCAAAAAAATGATCTCTTTGGGAAGGCTTTCCAGCGCCAGACCGTCTTTCCCGATCCGGATACTTATCTTGTAATATTTATACCTGTCGGCCGGGTCCTCATAGATCGCGACCTTGCTTATCAAGAACTCCTTGTAATCAGAAAATTGCGCCACGCGACGGATCGAGGAGATAGTCTCTTCTGCCACCGGCGGTGCTTTGACCGAAGAGGTCAGATCCGCTTTCATATCTGCCAGCTCAGGGGTAAACCCGGGCATTTTATCAAAAAAACTTTCTGAGGCGCCGGTATCCTCGGCGAAATCCTGAGGATCGACAAACGTGTCGGCATCCGGCGTATCCGCGACCTTAATAAGACTGGCGCGGGTCTTTCTATCGGTTCTCTCCCGGATAAACTTATCAAATTTTTTAGCCGTTAAAAGAGGGGCCACCTCTTTCTTCTCGGGAAGCAGATCCGTCTCCGATTCTTGAGGATCTTCGTCCCTCATGCGCGGGCTTTGATTTTTAAGAAGCTCTTCCAGAGGAACATCAGAAGGCTGTTCCGAAGCGGAGGGATTTTCAAATTTCAGAACATCCTTAGTGGCGATCTTCTCCCGGTGCACGTTGACCCGCTCCGGGATCTGCGAATCCAGGGTCTTAACCACAAAAGACAACAGTTTCTTTTCTTTAACGCCCTCAAGCCGCAAGGCCGGCACCATAACTTGAGCCGCATAAACAAAAAAAAGGATATGCCCCAGAATGGAAATCGCTATGGAAAGGGTCAGATCACGTTTCATTTTCATTTAAACTCTCAATCCTTTCTTTGGCTTGTTGGGCCTGCGGGCTGTCCGGATACCGCGCGCCCAATTCCTGGTATACCTGCACGGCCTTACGGCCTTGCTTAAGCATCTCAAATGATCTTCCGGCCTGGTACAAGGCCTCGGGGCAATACTCATCATCATCATAAAGCACGGAAACGAACATATAAAATTTAACAGCCTGCTCATGGTCATCAAGCTCTCTGTAAACGTTGGCGATCTCAAAGCGCGCCCGCATCGTAACGGTATTATCTTCCGTATTTTCCAGAATCGCGGTCTCAAACTGTTCCTTCGCCTTTTCGTATTGAGCTGTTTGCGCATAACACAATCCCAAGCCAATCCGCGAGGCAGCTTTGAAACGCTCAGCATCAGGATGGGCCAAAAGCTTCTGATAATTCTCAATGGCCTTTTCGTATTTTTCTAATTTCCGAAGAGCCTGCGCTTCCAGGAAAATGAGCTCCCAATGCCTCTTCTCCTCATCCTTATCAAGCTTGGCTCCCGCTTTTTCCACTACCTTGAGCATATCGGCATATTGCCCTGTCTTAAGATATCTTTCCGCTAACCATATATAAGTTTCCCACTTCAGATCATTATCATCGTACAAAGTAATCAGCTGATAGAAAAGGGCCGCGGCCCGCGCTTGTTCCTGCCGGTTAAGATAAATCAAAGCGGCATTTTTTAATGCCGGATACCGTAAGGCCCTGTGCACGTCCGGGCTATCCAACCGCTCATAATAGCTTAAGGCCTCATCGGATGAACCCAGGGCATTCAAATGAAAGGCCAATAAAAAACAGATCTCATGCGATTGTTCACTTTCCGGAAAAGACGTCAGAAATTCTTTATAAACCGCAATGGCTTCGGATATCTGATCATTTTTCGGATATAAAGTGCCCAGCCAATAAAAGACTTTTTCTTTTGTTTCACTTTTAGGAAAAGTCTTGAGAAAAATCTCGGCATGTTTTATGGCCTGTTCCCACTGCTCCAAATCCTTTTCAATCAGGATCAAATTGTACAAGGCCTCTTCCCTTTTAGGAGAATCCTTGCCTTGCTGAAAATAACGCCAAAAGAGTTTGGCCGCCTCAGCCGGTTCTTGGCTCTTGCTCTTGGCATGGGCCATGGAGTAGAGCACCTCATCCGACAGGCCGGAATCCTTATATTGTGTCTGGATTTCTTGATAAACAGCAAAGGCCTCTTGATAACGTTTCAGACCATAAAACGCTTCGGCTTTTAAGAATAAAATATTATCCCGGTCCTCTACAACGTCCTTAAGATGTGCCTTAACGATCGTGAGCGCCTCTTCAAAATTCCGCAATTTGACCAAAATCTCCAATTTCTTGATATACGCCTTGCCTTTATCCTGCTCAGACAATCCCTCCCTTTTCAGGACCGTATCCAAAGCCGTCAAGGCCTTCTCAAACTCGCTGGCACGGATATGCGCCAGCGCGAGCAAATAATACACCCGGAAAACCTCATCTGTATCTTGCTTCTGGATATCGGCTTTTCGCTGATCATAAACTTCCAGCACCTTTTCATGTTCTCCCGCGCGATAATACGCCAACATCAGATTGACCAAGGCGTCAAAAGCGACGTCCTGTTGCGCGTACTGCGTCACGATATTTTCAAAAGCAGTAATGGCCTCCTTATATCTTTTGATGAACAAATAGACTTCACCTTCTTTATAGAGGGTTATGCCTTTACGCGCATCACTATCCGCTGCCTCACGTGCTTTCCGGTAATACGCAATCGCCTTCAGAAAATCTTCCCGCCGGTCAAACACGTCTGCCAATTCCATGAAAACGGAAAAAGTCATATCTTTTTCAGAAGACTGTTCAGCCGCTTGCAACAAGGCCTTCTCTGCCTCCTTCAAAGAACCACGCTGGGATAAAACCTTTCCTTGATATAAATAAAACCCGGGGAGGAATTCCTTATCCAGCCGCCCAGGGTCAACTTCGGTCAGACGGCTTAACGCCTCTTCATATTCTTCAAGAAAAAAGAAACTTTGCCCCAATCGCAAATTGACAATATCGATCTTTGCGCCTGAAGGATAAAATTCTTTATACGAATTAAGGGCGCCTATGGCGCGGACATAGGATTTCAAAAAGAACAAGCTCTCTGCGACCCCGTAATAGGCATCTTCCAGAAAATCACTTTCCGGAAAGGCCACTATAAACTTTTTGTATTCCTGCAGAGCCATGTCATAAAAGTTTCGCTCAAAAAGGCCATTGGCAAAGTCGATCAATTCCAGATCCCGGGATGAAACCGCCTCAGCAACGGATTCTTCCGCTTCCTGGGCCTTTTTAGCAGGCTGCTGGGCAAAGGCGGGAAACAGACTTTGGACCACAAGCAAGAACACAAACAAACAAGATCGTTGATATTTCAAGACACGGCGCATGGATCAGTTTTCTTCTTTATTAGTGGAAAAGGATATATTCCAGATATCAGCCTTGGCACAGGCGTCTAAGACCTTCACAACATACTGATGATAAGTCTGCTCATCCGCTCTGATAATAACCGGCTGATTAGGAAACAATCCGGATATCTTGGTTAACATGGCCTCCAACGCGTTCTGGGAAAGTTTTTGACTATTGACAATAACATCACCCTGCTTATTAATATTGATGATGATCTCGCCCGGGCTACGCACCGCGTCCTTGGAGGCCTGCGCCTTGGGAACGCTGATGTTCAGTTCCGCTTCCATCTGATTGAAGACCGATATGGTCATAAAAAAGACCAGTGTCAAGAAGACAATATCGATAAGCGGCGCCATCTGAATGATCGGTTTTTGTTTTTGCTGTTCGGATATAACTATTCTAGACATGCCTTATCTCCTGAATAAGCCCGTGAATTCCCCGATTACGCAGAAAACAGGTTAATGGAGGATCCGCGGGGTAACGCGCTTTTTATTCTTCCTCAATGATGCGGATGATCTCGGTACTGTAACCTTCAATAACATTGGAGATCTCTTGAACTTTTCCCCGAAAGAAGGAGTAAAACATCATTGCCGGGATAGCCACGATCAAACCTCCGGCGGTGGTAACCATGGCCTTGGAAACACCTCCGGCGAGCAATATCGGCTTAACCACCGCAGATTGAAAGGCAATGACATTGAATGCCTGGATCATCCCTAAGACCGTCCCTAACAGACCGATCAAAGGCGCGATCGACGCAATATCCCCCAAATAGCTGATATTTTGCCACAAAGCACCGATCTCCTTGCGGGCGGCAATCTCCATAGATTCCCTGACAAAGGCCACCTCTCTTTTATCATCCTGCACACTGATGTTCACGATGCGCGCCAGGATATTCTGATTTTCCCGGCACAGATATTTCGCGCCCCGGGCGTCTCCGACCTCTAACTTTCGGATAAGCATCTCGGCAAAATCCACAGGTACCAATTTCGTGGTCTTCAATGTTAAAAAATTATAAACGATATTAGCGGTCCCGGCTAAAGAAAGCAGCCCTAAAATGATCATAATGAAACCGCCGGACTGGATCATCTGAAACAAGGTCATGCCGCCGGCAGACTGCTCATAGGCATCAACCAGGGGTTTGATCTGTTGTTGAGGAGCCGCTTGAGCGAAAGCCAAGACGCAATGGCTCAATAACATGATTAGCGTAGACAGCACCACCTTCCTCTTGCAAGGCATCAGGATCATTACATTCTCCTATTTTAACGTATTATAGTATGGGGTTTCGGTTGAATTGATTCTTCGCGTAATCTTAACAAAATCCCGGGATTTGTCAACGGGACAAGGTATGACATTTATTATCACAAATTCCGATTTAGAAGGCAATTTATCGTCGATCTAGGGCGTTTTCTCGGATTTGCTCCAAATTCTTTC
>JAGYNW010000005.1 GCA_018399915.1 Candidatus Omnitrophota bacterium | reverse complement strand
ATTTGCAAAATATGAAACTACTATCCAAACAAGAATTATTTAATTTGATTTACAATACATTATAAATTTAACTTTGAGAATAGGTTAATGTAACCTGCAGCTGACTTTTTTCGTCTTTCAAGCATTTCGAGAAATAAGCAAAATCTACTAATTTACTGCTAAAAGAAATGATTTCCTCCAATAATAAAAATACCCTTGGCTGAAAATACAACCAAGGGTTATTTGCATTTATTGGGAACTTATCATTTTTTTCTTAGGAAGCCGATAAAGGGAGGATTTCTCCCCTCACTGCTCTTCGGCAACTCAGCCGCCATCTTGCCTACTAACATACCGTCCTAACCGGAACAATTCGCCCAATCCGCATCTTCGGGCCTTCCCTGTTTTTGACAATTTAGGCCTGTAGTTTTGTGTCATCGGGTTTCCCCGATTTTACCTTTATCGGCTTAATTTAAATATAACACATTATCCTCTCGATAACAAACCTTCAAGTTCTTTCATTGGAGATATTTACAACTCTCTTAAAATATCTTTCTAATCGATAAATAAGATAAATAAATAGTTTACATAGCATTCAAACAAAATATAATAAAGACAATGCTTAAACCTTACTAGAAAATGCACCATGATAAGGAGAACTTCCATGCAAAGAATTCAAACATTAAAGAATTTCTACGAAACAATGAACGCCACCATCCATACGCGAAAACAAATCGTATCACGATATCTTCAAAACGAACCTATCCCCTCGGTTTTAATCGAAGATCTCAACAAAACCTTAAACGAACTTCAAGACTTGCCGCAAAAAGGAAATAAGCACATTGTAACCCTGTCTCAAGAAAAACCTATTGAACTTGATCTCAATTATGAAATCCAAGAGCTTAAAAAAGATATTTTTTTCCTGGAACATACAGAAGAGGAATTTTATAACTATTTAACGGAACTACACCCAGACTTTGATTCACAGTTAAACCGGGGGCTTTCTCTTTTCAAAAAAGAGAGGTTCAACAATTTCATTTCTGATCGGGATGGCACCGTCAATAATTATTGCGCACGATATGCCTCTTCCGTGCAATCCGCTTATAATGCAATTTTCTTAAGCCGCTTTGCCTTATCCAAAACAAAAAATACCGTAATTCTCACATCCGCACCATTAATGAATATCGGGCTTGTGGATATAAGCGTATCACCTGAAAATACCATGATCTTCGCCGGATCTAAAGGCCGCGAATATATTCATCCAAACGGAGATAAGCGCACATTCCCGATTGAAAAAAACAAACAAAAACTTCTGGATTTTTTTAATCAAGAAATTCAAGCGCTATTGGAAGAACCGGCGAATGAAAAGTATGCTTTGATTGGCTCAGGGTTACAATATAAATTCGGACAAACGACCATTGCGAGACAAGATATCTGTGCAACGATCCCCGAAGAAGAATCTCTCTTATTCTTATATCAGATCCAAAAGATCGTACACTCGCTTGATCCGGAAAATCAAAACTTCCGCATTGAAGACACCGGTTTGGATATCGAAGTGATCCTGACTATTGGAAAAGGTGACTCAGAAGGATTAAAAGATTTTGATAAAGGTGATGGAATTCAATTCCTCAACAGAGACATTCCTTTAAATGTTGCCGAAGGTCCCTGCTTGATCTGCGGCGATACAAACTCGGATATTCCGATGGTCACTAAAGCGCAAGCGCTCAGGAAAGATAGCGCGACCATTTTTGTTACGATGAATGATGAACTGCGGGATAAGGTAAATGCGTCCGACCCTAACGCCTTTTTTGTCTCCTCTCCGGACATATTGGTCTGCCTTTTAAACGCTTTAGCTAAATCCTAAAGATCTCATCCTTTGAGCGAATGAAAGAAATCCCGGATCAATTTCGGACTTTTTATACCTGGCGATTTCTCAAGGCCGCTACAGAGGTCTACTGCATACGGACTAAATATACTTAAAGCCTGGTTGACATTTTCCGACTTCAATCCTCCGGACAGGATGACAGGTCGTTCAAACTTATAATGATTTAAAATATCCCAATCAAATGCTTGTCCTGTTCCTCCCTTATCTATTTCGCTGTAGGCGTCAAAAAGATAGGCATCCACCTTATATTTAGAAACATTCTTAATATCAATAAAAGTGCTGACACGAAAAGCCTTGATAATCTTAAACGCGCTAAATCGTTTACAATATAATGGCCGTTCTTCACCATGAAACTGAACCGTCTTAATCCTGGTAAAATGACAAACATCCTTAACCGCTTTTTCGCTTTGATCAACAAACACACCCACAGGAGTTATAAAAGGCGGCAAGGCTTCAATGATTTTTCTTGCCTTGCTTGGGGACACATAGCGAGGACTTTTTTTATAAAAAACAAATCCTACCGACCAAGCTCCATAATAAACCGCTTTCTGCGCGTCCTCATTATTCGTTATGCCACATATTTTTACTCTCATATTTCCCCTTAGTTTCGTGATCCACTTCATTCTTCATTAACGCGGACCATCATTGTTTGTATCTTTTTACTAATATCTTCTTCACGCATAAAGGCTTCTCCAATCAACACCGCATTAACCCCTAAAGCCTTCAAATGTTTGATCTGACTATTGGTATTAATGCCGCTCTCAGAAACGATAACATTTTTGGCGGGGATCAAAGGCAAAAGCTTATCCGTCAAGCCGATATCCACTTCAAAGGTGTTCAAGTTCCGATTGTTAATGCCGATAATTTCCGCTCCGCAATCCAGCGCTGTTTTAAGCTCTTCTTCCGAATGAACTTCGACAAGACAATCCACATCCAATCTCTTACCCAGGGAAATGAACTTCTTTAACGTGGCAATGTCCAAGATGGCGGCAATCAGCAAGACAGCACTCGCGCCGTTAAGACGGGCCTCATAGATCTGTCCTTCATGAAGAAAAAAATCTTTTGCCAGCACGGGTACATGAAAATGGTCCGCGACTTTTTTTACATAAGCCGGTTGCCCCAAAAAATATTTATCCTCTGTAAGCACAGAAATAGCCGCCACATCATGCCTAGCATAAATACCTGCGATATTAATGATATCGAAATCTTCTCGGATAAGACCTTTGGAAGGTGAAGCCTTTTTGATTTCAGCGATTAATTGAAGCTTTCCTGGCACCGCTATCGATTTTTTAAACAATCCATAATTTGTATAAGAATTTTTTTCAAAACGTTCTTTTAAAGAAGAGTAAAAAATAACTTTTTCTTTGACTAATTTCTTTTTGTAAGCAACAATTTGATTTAAATAATGATTCATTTTTATTCAATCTTCCCCTTATTGACTAGATCAATACGGTTAGTAAAGGCGACCAATTCCTCCAATTTTTGCGCGGCTTTCCCTGTATCAATCGAATCCTCTGCAAGAATGATCCCCTCCTGTATGCTACCAGCCCTTTCGCTTATATACAAAGCATAGGCTGCATTTAGCAAGACAATATCGCGTTTAGGCCCCCGCTCTCCTCCCAAAACATTTTTAAAAATTTTCACATTTTCTTCCAGCGTATGCGCTTCGAGATCCTGTGGTTTGGCCAATTTAAAGCCCAATTCTTCCGGATCAATATCATAGGTTTCTATCTCTTGCCCATCAAACTCACACAAAAAGGTTTTTCCTGTTGTGGTTATCTCATCCAATCCATCACTTCCGTGCATGACAATGGATTTCTTCAAACCCAAATTCTTCAATACATGGGCTAAAGGAACGACCAGATCCCGGTTATAAACCCCCATCATCTGATGCGTGGCATTAGCCGGATTGGTTAAGGGTCCCAATATGTTAAATATGGTTTCCTTGCCCAACTCTTTGCGGACAGGAGCTACATTTTTCATCGCAGGATGCAATTTTTGCGCATATAAAAAGGCGATACCCACACTATTCAAACACTCACCGATGTACCTTGCCTCCATATCCAAATGGATCCCCAAGGCCTCTAAAACATCTGCGCTGCCACAACGGCTTGAGACAGACCGATTGCCGTGTTTGGCAACGATGACCCCTGCCCCAGCGGCCACTAAAGCGGTTAAGGTCGATATATTAAAGGTGTTTTTTTTATCGCCCCCGGTCCCACATGTATCTAAGATATTCTTATGTTCTGTCTTAATCCTGACCACAAACTCATGCATTATCTGCGCGGCTCCGGTTATTTCATCTACCGTAGGACCTTTATCCCTTAAAGCAAGCAAGAAATCGGATACATCTTCTTTCGATGCAACACCCGACATAATCTCGTGCATAATCGATTTGATTTCTTCTATGGATAAATTTTCTTGAAGACGAACTTTTTGAATAAATTCTTTCATTTTTGCAATCCCTTGATTAAATTTTTAAATTAACATTTCTCAAAAAAGCCACCATTTATTTCTTCATAACAATAAAATTCTGCAAAAGTCGCATTCCCTCTTTAGTCAAAATAGACTCTGGATGAAACTGTACGCCCCACAAGGAATATTCCTTATGACGCATACCCATTATCTCGTCTTGATCCGTTTGGGCCAAAATATCAAAACAATCTGGCAACGACTTTTTTTCAACTAATAAAGAGTGGTACCGTGTCGCTTCAAAAGGATTCGATAATCCTTTAAATATCCCTGTTTTATTATGATGGATAAGGGATGTTTTTCCATGCATAATATTTTTTGCCCGGATAATCTTGGCGCCATAAGCATATCCCAAGCACTGATGGCCCAAGCAAACACCGAGAATAGGGATTTTACCTGCAAAATCTTTTATAATATCAACTGACAGGCCCGCATCCTTAGGGCCTCCGGGACCAGGAGATATAATGATTTTTTGAGGGTTCAGCTTGGCAATATCAGTCAAGCTTAATTTATCATTACGGACAACCGTTAAGTCCGCGCCTAATTCACCGCAATATTGCACTAAATTATATGTAAAAGAATCGTAATTATCGATCATCAAAATCATCTTAAAAAACCTTATCCTTTCTTAATAAAATTGCTTTTACTCCTTTGCTCTGCAAACTTTAGCCCCCAATAATGCTAATTTCCTATCCAAATCTTCATACCCACGTTCCAGGTGATAAATCCTATGGATCTCTGTTTTGCCTTCAGCAGCCAAACCAGCAATGACTAAGGCGGCTGAAGCCCGTAAATCCGAAGCCATAACCGGAGCTCCAAACAAGACCCTGCCGCCTTCAGAAATGGCATTAATGCCTTCACGTCTTATATTGGCTCCCATCCGATTCAATTCCGCGATATGAATAAACCGGTCAGGGTAGACCTTATCCGTGATAATACTGATCCCTTTGGCCAGAGACATGAAAGATAAAAATTGGGCCTGTAAATCTGTAGGGAATCCAGGATAAGGATGCGTTGTTATACTCACGGCTTTAATATGCCTGGCGGGCTTGACCCTTAAACTTCGCCCTTCTTTGACAATTGAAACGCCAGCCTCATTTAGTTTGTCGACAAGCGCCATTAAATGTTCCAAGCAAGCACCATTAATAGCAATAGAGCTTTTCGTTGCTGCCGCCATCAGCATAAAAGTCCCTGCTTCAATACGATCCGGAATGATCTTATATTTACTTCCCTTTAAACTAGAAACGCCTTTTATAATTATTTGGGGACTGCCAGCTCCTTTTATCTTGGCACCCATACTTTTAAGAAATCCCGCAAGATCTTTGATCTCAGGCTCACATGCGGCAGATTCAATTATGGTCTCGCCTTCAGCCAGTGTCGCTGCCATCATAATATTGGCTGTGGCCAGAACCGAAGAACCAAAAACCCCGCCCAGATACAAAGAGGTGCCTTTAAGCCTTTTGCATTTTGCGATCACATAACCATTCTCTATGGCAACCTTGGCTCCTAGCGCCTTGATACCCTTTAAGTGCAAATCCACCGGCCTGATACCAATAACACATCCTCCCGGCATCGAGACCTTAACTTTATTTAATTTTGCCAAAAGAGGTCCCAGAACACAAAAAGAACCACGCATAGTCGATACCAAATCATAATCCGCGATATAATTCAATTTTTTATTCTGACGAATTACGACTTTATCTTTGACTCTCTCAACATCCTTGCCCAAGGAAATCAAAAGTTTGCACATAGTATCGGTATCGCGCAACCGAGGCACATTAGCTAAAATACACGTCTCTTCCGTTAATAATGTCGCAGCCAAAATAGGCAAAGCAGAATTCTTAGACCCGCTGATCTTGACCTGTCCTTTCAATGTACTCTTTCCTTCAATGATCAATTTATCCATAATACATCAATCCATTTGTCCATGGACAACCCGCGGGGTATCCGTAAAATCATTTATAAATTTTAGGCTTTTATATTCGCCATAGTTATTAAAAAAAGCTTCCATCTTTTCCTGCTGTCCATCTCCCATTTCAAAGTAGACAGATCCCGGGATATTTAAAAGATTACGGCAATCTTTAATAAGCCTTCGATAAAAAGCAAGCCCGTCATTTCCGCCATCTAAAGCTAATAGGGGTTCTCGACGCACATCAGCTGGGAGACTGTTTAGCAAAACGGATGGTACATAAGGCGGATTAGAAACAACAATATCATATTTTGTATTTTGAGAAACATGGTCCTCTAAGAATGAAAACATATCACAGCAGACAAACTGAATACGACTTGCTATCATATTGAACCTGGCATTATCCCGTGCCAATGCAAGCGCGTCTTTTGAGATATCAACCGCTGTCACATACGCATTCCTAATATTCTTCGCTAACGCGATCGCGATATTGCCCGAACCTGTTCCCAGATCCAAAATGTTTACTCTTTCCACGGAGGCATGCTTCCATCGTTTGATCACCTCATCGACTAAAATCTCTGTCTCAGGTCGAGGGACCAGCACCCTTTCGTCCACAAACAATTTACAACCATAAAAATCCCAAGAGCCCAAAATATATTGAAGCGGTTCCCCTGCCCGCCTTCTTCTCACCATATCCCGAAATAATCTCTGCTGGGATTCATTGAGATCAACTTCCCGGGTATACAGATCAACCCTGTCACACTTTAAAATGGTCGTAAGCATATATTCTTTTTCATTCATAATCTTCCGGCTAAGCCTCAATGGATTCTTCTTCATCCGCTTTAATTAAGGCTTCCACTAATTCATCAAGGTCTCCCTCTAATATATTGGGAAGTTTATAGGAGGTAAACCCTATGCGATGATCGGTAACACGCCTATCCGGGAAATTATAAGTGCGGATCTTTTCGCTCCGGTCTCCTGACCCGACTTTCAATTTCCTGTCTTCGGATGTCTTCTCTAAATTGTCCTGTTGCATTTTATCCAATAATCTTGCCCTCAAAACACGCATAGCCTTGTATTTATTTTTTAGCTGTGATCGTTCATCTTGACAAATAACAACAAGCCCCGTCGGTAAATGGGTGATACGTATTGCAGAATCCGTTGTATTGACACTCTGGCCTCCCGGGCCCGAGGACCGGAAAACATCAATCTTCAGATCCTTGGGGTCGATCTCTAAATCAACTTCCTCGGGTTCAAACAAGACAGCAACAGTCGCGGCAGAGGTATGAATCCTTCCAGATGTTTCCGTAGCCGGCACACGTTGAACACGATGAATACCACTCTCCCATTTTAGGCATTTCTCAGCGCCATCACCGCTAATAGAAAAAACGACTTCTTTAACACCACCTGTTTCTGACTCATGAGAACTGATGGGGTCCACTTTCCATCCCCTGGCTTCAGCATAACGGGAATACATCCGGTAAAGATCAGCGGCAAAGAGGCTGGCCTCTTGACCTCCTGTCCCTGCTCTTATTTCAAATATAAGATCCCTGTTCCTATGTTGTTTTTTGGGATTAATCAAGTCATGCAATTTTTCAGAAAAGTCTTTTCTTTGTGCAAGCAAATCCTTGACCTCTTTCTTTGCCAGCGCTAGAAAATCTGATTCCTGCTCCTCTTGGAGCATTTTCTCCAATTCCTGAATTTGCCTGTCAGCATCTTTATACTCCCGGAAGGTCATCACGATATCCCCAATGCTTGCATATTCTTTTGCAAGCTTTTGATAACGGGATTGTTCGGCTATCACTTCCGGATCTGCAAGCAAAAGCTCTAACTCTTTATATCGCTCTTCCAGGGCTTCCAGTTTTTCTCTGTCTTTCATAAGTTATTTCTTCTTATCATATCGCTTCTTAAATCTTTCAATACGACCCGCAGAGTCAACGAATTTTTTGTCACCGGTATAAAAGGGGTGACATTTCGCGCAAATCTCAACACGAATATTCTTTTTTGTGGATCGCGTGTGAATCACATTGCCACAAGCACAAGTAATGGTTGTTTGTTCATATTCTGGATGCGTACCTTGTTTCATTTTCCTTCTACTCCTTTTTTGTGTTTTCCCATTAATTATTTAAATTATCCAAAAATTCCCGATTGGTTTTATACCGTCCGATCTTATCAATCAACAGTTCCATCGCCTCTGCCGAGTTTAGATCATGCACAGCTTTACGCAAAAGCCAGACCCTCTGTAAATCCGCGGGTTCTACCAATTTTTCTTCATGACGCGTGTTTGATCGCTTAATATCGATGGCCGGATATATCCGACGCTGAAATAAATTTCGATCAAGTTGCAGTTCCATGTTTCCCGTTCCCTTAAACTCTTCAAAGATGACCTCATCCATACGGCTTCCGGTCTCTATAAGTGACGTGGCGATTACCGTCAGACTTCCGCCTTCTTCAACAGCCCGGGCCGCCCCAAAAAACCGTTTAGGTTTATGCAGAGCGTTTGAGTCAACCCCGCCGGATAAAATCTTGCCGCTGTGCGGCACAACAGTGTTATACGCACGGGCTAAGCGGGTAATGCTATCCAGTAAAATAACCACATCCCGCTTGTGTTCAACCAAGCGTTTGGCCTTCTCCAGAACCATCTCCGCAATCTGGACATGCCGTTCTGCCGGTTCATCAAAAGTCGAAGAAACGACCTCGCCCTTAACGCTTCTTTGCATATCCGTAACTTCTTCCGGGCGTTCGTCGATTAGTAATACCATAAGTATCGTATCCGGATTATTGTGCATGATGGAATTAGCAACCTTTTGCAAAAGCACAGTCTTTCCACTATACGGGGGAGCCACGATCAAGGCCCTTTGTCCTTTGCCCAAGGGAGTAAGCATATCCATGATACGCATGGAAATTTCTTCCGGAGCGGATTCCAAAACAATTCGATCCTCGGGATACAACGGGGTCAAATTGTCAAAAAAGATCTTTTCTTTGCAATTTTCCGGATTCTCAAAATTCACAGCTTCGACTTTTAATAAAGCGAAATATTTTTCGCCTTCTTTAGGAGGTCGAATATGACCGCTGACCGTATCCCCTGTCTTAAGATCAAATCTGCGTATTTGAGATGGAGATATATAAATGTCGTCAGGACATGGCAAATAATTATAATTCACACTTCTGAGAAATCCAAATCCTTCACCGAGTATCTCTAAAGTGCCTTCACCGAACATCAAGCCCGCGCTTTCAGCCTGGGCTTGAAGAATTTTAAAGATCAAGTCTTGCTTTTTGATCCCACTAATCCCATTGACCCCCATTCCTTTGGCGAATTTAGTCAATTCAGACATCTTCATATTTTTTAATTTGGTTATATCCATTTGTGCGCCATTTAAGGCCTTGGTGTCTTTCTTTGCGACAGACTTTTCTTTAGGTTGGGCGGGTTTTTGCATTCTTTTTTCCTCCTGACGAACTATTTGTTTTTCTTTATTTGAAGTATTTTTTTCCATATTTTTTCTACCTGTTTTCGGGTTTTTAATTTACTATCATTATTATCGATGATCATATCTGCTTTTTGAGCCTTTTCTTTAAGCGGCCATTGCGCCTTGATCCGTACCAAAGCCTGTTCTTCGGACAAACCCATTTTTTTAACTACTCTGGAAATCTGCGTAGATTGATCAGCTACAACCGCAATTCGCAAATCCATCAACCGGTCTGCTTTTGATTCAAAAAGTAAAGGCACATCAAAAACCAAGACCTTTTCCTTATAACTTTTTGGTTCTCTGTGACGATTGATCTCTTCCCTGATGACCTTGAGGACAAAAGGATGAATGATCTTTTCTATGGCTTTCAATTTCTTGGGATCATCAAAAACTACCGCCGCCACTTTCTTGCGGTCAATCTCGCTGCCGGACAAGACCTCTTCCCCCAACAATTCAATCATTGGCTCATAACAACACTGCCCTTTTCTGATTAAGTCATGGGCAATCTTATCCGCGTTGTATACTTTGGCTCCCAGCTCACCCAAAAGTGTACTTACGGTAGTTTTTCCTGTTCCCAAACTTCCTGTTATCCCGACCGCTATCGCCATCATAAAATTTCTAAAAAATTAATTATTGATCATATGGATTTCTTTCGAAATCAATTTTGCATAAACAGATTGATATTTCTTCGCAGACTTTTCCCAGGAAAAATCCACCTTAAAGGCATTTTTGACCAACTTGCCAAATTTCTTTTTTCCCCCATAGATATTCAAGGCATGTTGGACCTTTTGAACAAAAGCCTTTGGTTGATACGTCTCAAAAACAAACCCATGACCTTCCAAGGTGCTTTCATCAAATGGTTGGATTGTATCGACCAACCCTCCGGTTTTAAAAACGATAGGGATAGTGCCATAGCGCAAAGCGATCAATTGACTTAATCCACAGGGTTCAAACGTCGATGGCATAAGGAAAAAATCGCATCCCGCATAAATCTGATGCGCCAACTTTTCGTTGAATTCAAAACATAAAGCTAACTGATCCGGATATTTGACCGCAAACTTTTTGAGCCGCTCATAATAAGTTGCTTCACCCACACCCTGGATGACTATTCCAATATCCAAACGCATCAGATCTTCTAGCGCCCTTATGATCAGATCAAGCCCTTTTTGATGAGACAACCTCGCTACAAAACCAAACAGCGGATACTCCTTATCATTTGAAAAATTTAACTCTCTTTTTAAGGCCATCTTGTTAACAACCTTGCCGGCTCCAAAATCGCGGGATGAATATTTTTGGACAATAAACCCGTCTTTTGCCGGGTCCCAAATCTCATGGTCTATTCCATTAACAATCCCACTGATCTCTTCTTTCCTTGAAAGTAAGACCTTATCCAATCCTGCTCCCAATTGTTTGGTTTGGATCTCTTTGGCATATTGTTCACTCACTGTCGAGATTTCATCAGCATAAATAATGGCCGATTTTAAAAGATTGATCTTTCCGTAATATTCCAATCTCTGATGATGAAAAAGATCATCCCGCAAACGCAGCTTAGGGTATTGCTCTTTAGAGAAAATGCCCTGAAAAGCTAAATTATGTATCGTAAAAAGGGTTTTTATGCCACGATAAAAAATATCTTTCCTGCTTTTCTCTTGCAGATAAATAGGGATCAATGCGGTTTGCCAATCGTGGCAATGGATGATATCCGGCTTATAATTTAAAGCTTTCATCCCGCTTAAAACTTTGGCGCAAAAGAAACTGAAACGATCCAAGTTGTCCGGATAATCGGCGTGCGCAGTACCATACAACCCTTCTCTGTCAAAATACTTCTTATTATCAATAAAAAAGACTTTGATCCCTTTTCCATGCAAGGACCATGGCAAAATAACCTGGGTCTTATGCAAACCATGTTTCTTTTCATCAATACTACGATATTTAGGCAAAAAGATAACCACTTCATGTCCCAACTCTTCCAATGCGAGTGGTAAGGCCCCGCAGACATCTGCCAATCCCCCTGTCTTGGCAAAAGGGACGACCTCGGATGAACAAAAGGCTATCTTCATAGACATTTCTCGCGACAAAAATTGACCTCTTCCATATCCAACCAATTCGGCCCGGACTTAATCGTGACTTTAACCGGAACAGACAATTCAATGGCCTTCTCCATTTGATCTCTGACCATCGCCGCGACCTCATCTAACTCGCCTTTTGGAACATTAAAAACGAGTTCATCGTGAACCGTGATAATCATCTTGGCGTCATAAGCTTTCTCTTCCAGGGTTTTCTCGACATTGATCATGGCCAATTTAATTAAATCAGCAGCCGAGCCCTGCACCGGAGTATTAATGGCTTGCCTTTGCGCAAATTGTCTAAGTGCCCCGTTGGTATCATGGATATGGGCGATATCCCGTCTTCGTCCCAGGATGGTGTTTACAAACCCTTTCTCTTCGCAATCACGGATCATATCATCCATAAAAGTCTTCACTTTAGGATATCGGAAAAAATATTTATCAATGAAATCTTTAGCTTCCGCTTGCGAAATTTTAAGGTCTTTCGCCAACCCATACGGACTCATACCATAGATAATCCCAAAATTAACGCGTTTGGCTGCATCACGCATTTGTCGGGTAACCTCAGACTCTTCTTTCTCAAAGATCAAAGAAGCTGTATAGGCATGCACATCCTGATCATCAGAGAATGCCTTCTTAAGGGTTTCATCATCTGACAAGTGGGCAAGGATCCTTAATTCTATTTGAGAATAATCCGCTTTCAGCAGAACCGCCTCTTCATCAAAAGGGATAAAGGCTTTTCTGATCTTGCGTCCCAATTCTGTCCTTATGGGAATATTTTGCAAATTGGGATTACGCGAACTCAAACGGCCGGTTTCAGTACCTGTTTGCAAGAACTGTGCATGGATCCTCCGCGTTACGGGATCTACCAACTTCGGTAACGCATCAATATAGGTTGATTTCAATTTAGCCAATTGCCTGTATTCCAGAAGGATCGCAGGAAATTCATGCTTTACGGCTAACTTTATCAGAACCTCTTCATTCGTGGAGTAGCCTGTCTTAATTCTCTTGATGACGGGCAATTTCATTTTTTCAAAGAGTATCTGACTTAATTGCTTTGGGGAATTCAGATTAAATTCTTCGCCGGCCATCGCAAATAACCGGGATTGCAAAGATTCTATCTTCTTATCACACGCGATTGAGAGCTCCCGCAAAAAATCTACATCCAACTGAACGCCTTGCTTTTCCATCTTAAAAAGGACAATGGAAAGCGGCATCTCAATCGACTCAAATAAATTGACAATCCCGCGCGCATGTAACTGATTATACATTAATAAATATAATTGATACACGGCAATGACTTTATTGGCGGAGCAACTCCCCGCAGGGATAGATTTCTTTAAATAATTCCACGCCAGATCATTCAACTTAAAAGCCATTTCTCCGGAAGAAAGCAAGTACCCGGCCAATTTTATATCAAAAAAATTCCTGGAATCTTTTACCTTTACCAGGGCAAGCACCATATCTTCATCAGGCCCTTCCAGGCAGGAAAGGACCTTAAGAAAATATTTGAAATTGTAAGTAATCTTAAGGATTCCGGGATCATCAAAAACCGGCTTAAGCTGCCGGATATCAACTAGCCGAAAGCGAAAGACGGTTTCTCCGCTCAGACAAAGATACAGAGGCCTATCCCGTACTTCCGCCCCATCAAACTTTTTTTCCTCGTCACAGAAAAAGGCAAACTCACCTTTGGCGCGGATTTCCTCGATCAATAGCTGAAAAGATTGTTCGCCTTTTACTTCCTTTATCTCGCGGCTATCTTCTTCATGAAATTCGAGCATGACCTCTTGAGCCCATTTATGAAATTCCAACTTTTTATACAATTCCAACAGGCTTTCCCAATCAGGATCACGGACTTTAAGTGCCTCTATCGTTATATCAAGCGGAACCTTACACTCCAAATGTGCCAACTCCTTACTCAAGACGGCAATCTCCTTGTGCTCCAGGATTTTTGCCTGAATCTTTTTGGAAGCGATCTCTTGATATCCATCAAATATATTTTCCAAAGAACCAAACTGCGCAATAAGCTTTTTTGCCGTAACCTCGCCTATGCCATTGATGCCAGGGATATTATCAATCTTATCTCCGGCTAACCCGATATAATCCGTAATGAGGCCGGGTTCGAATCCCAAGATAGCCAACACATCCTTGGCTGTAAGGATTTTATTTTTGCGCACACTCATTACCGACACCTTATCATTCACTAATTGATACAGGTCTTTATCCTCACTCACAATGATAATTTCCACATCCTCTGTAAATGGCCATTTAGCCAGGGTTGCGATAATATCATCCGCCTCATAACCAGGGGATTCAAACATCTGAATATTGTACGCCCTGACAATATCCTTAATAATCGGAATCTGCGACTTAAGTTCATCCGGCATAGAGGGCCGCTGTATTTTGTATTCAACGAATTTCTCTTGACGGTAAGTTTTGCGTGAAGAATCAAAACAGACAGCCATATATTCCGGCGCATTCTCTTTCAGAATTTTTTTCAATGTATTGATGAAACCATAAACGGCATTTGTATGTTGTCCATCCCTTGCCGAAAGATTACGGATCGCATAAAAAGCCCGGTAACACAAGGCATGGGCATCAATAACAAATAATCTTGCCTTTGGCACAAAATTTCCTTTTTTGAAGATTTATACTGTGTTGAGGGTCCATGGCAAACATTCTTTTCTTAGGCAACCTTACCCGCTTAATATTGTTTTTGAGAACCTGACTTATTCATTTGGGATAATGGTGAGTACTTTTCGTATTTCTTTTTCCGCAGAAATAAAGTCTCCTGATTTCAACATGTCTTGCGCCGCCTCTATCTGATGCGATGCTTTTTGTTTAACAAGTTCGATTTCGGCTGCATTCTTACTGGTAATCACTTCTTCATTATTCGGTCTTATATTCAAAGACTTTTCATAGGATTTGACTGCCTCTGCGATGATTCCCTTCTCATAAAGCCAATCCCCTTTTTTCGCATAAACATGAGACAATGCGTCAATAATTTTGGGATTATCCGGGGTAATAGCTAAGGCTCTTTCAAACTCGGTTTCCGCTAACGCATATTTCCCCGCTTCTAAAAAACGATGGCCTTTTTGATAATGGGTTTCTGCGGTCTGAACAATCTCTTCGAATTCATATCGGGCTTTATCTAATATTTCCTGCTCTAAGGATTGCGAGGCTTTCCTGATGCGTTTTTTTTCAAGCCGATTGATCCATTGTATACTCGAGGGGTCCATCCTTAACAATTCTTCCTTTGCTCTTTCTGTCCAAAAATCACCATACTCACCCAACTGATAACGTTTTTTTAAATAATCAATGGCCTTTTCCGGAAATCCTTTTTCAATATAAAGGTAAGATAAGTTCATATACGCCGGCAAATAATTCTGATCTAATTCAATCGCCTTGCGATAATAATATTCCGCTTTTAAGAAAACGCCGATTCTTTCGCAAACAATCCCGATATCATTATAGACCATGGCCGTTTGCATGCCTAAAGCCAATGCCTTTTCATAAAAAGACAAGGCATCATGAAAGTTTCCTTTTTTTTGTTCAATAAACCCTTTGACACGATAATCTTCAGCTGTCAATTCGGTATTATAATCTTCTGATGCACTAATGTTGGATTGAAAGGCAATACAGGCGATGGTTAATAGAAGAGCTATGACTGCACGAGCTATGATATTCATATTATAACTATTGTTAAGCATAATATATTATTGCCTGTTTAGCAAGAAAAAATTAGCACCGAATATCTTGGATCACAAATTGGCCGTCTCTGGATACGACGCTTGAGATTCAATCGCCTGACACAAGGCTTCCTGTTCTGACTCTCGGTTAACAAGCAGCGCCCCCACCAATCGGCTGCCTTCCCGAAAAATCGCTTTCGCAGATAAATTCTCAAGGTCCATTTCGGATTCCTCGGACTTTAACAATGCCTTGCTGGTTTGACCTATCAATGTGATGACTAACTCCTGCATCCTGACAGAAACCATTCTCTGGCTAGGGGATGTAAATTTTGCCTCAACCCCGCTGATCACATCGGCAACTACCTTTGCCTCAGCCTCAAAACATGCTCGCTGCGTTTGTCCCCAAGATTGCCTCCCGCAGGAAGAATAAGTCAAATCACAAACATTTCCTATGGCAAAGACATTTTCCTGATTCGTCCTGAATCGATCATCAACAATAATCTGATTCGCCTCATTCACATTCAAACCCTGAAATAATCTCAAGTCATTTTCCGCCTCAGCAAAGATCACATCCTGCGACGCGATGACTTTTTCTGTCTGAAGACGGACTGCCTTGACATGGCTATCCCCTAACACCTCCGAAATTCTCGTCTCATCAATAAGGCGGATCCCTTTTTGTTCTATCTGTCGATTAACAAAAATCGCCATTTCCGGGTTCAGAGACTGGGCGAAAAAATTTGCAAAAGGATTAACAATCAGGACCTCCTTCCCCCATGAAATAAGACTTGCGGCAATACGTAGGCCATGAAAGTGTCCTGATTGAACAATAACTGAATCAATAAGAGGCAATGACAGCACAATCTGGTCAACATCCGTAAGCTTGCTGAACGCATAGACTCCGTTCTTATTTGTTCCTTTAATCTGCGGAAAAAGATTTTTAGGAGATTCCGTGATGATTAACTCATCATATTCAATTTGGACCTTATCATCAGTGTAAATCTTTTTTCTCTGGAAGTTAATTCTTGATATTTTCTTTTCCAGAAACAAGTCGATCTTATGTTGCTTATAGAAATCCTGAATTTTATACGAGATATCAGCTGAGCCGCCTTTATTGCTGAGTTTTTCAAAAAACCCTTCGCTATCATAAGGAAGATACGACTCAAAGGTAATAATTGAAATGCTCGCCTCTTTATCTTTTTCGCGTATCTGTTGCGCCGCGCTGACACCAATTGATGAACTTCCAATAATAACAATTCTTTTCATAGTTTATTGATCTTTGGCCTTCATTATTGATTCATTCTGTATTTTGTAAGCCTCCAGGGCATTTCGCATCAACATTACAACCGTAACCGGTCCGACACCTCCTGGCACCGGGGTAATATAAGAAGCCTTTTGGCTCGCGCTTTCATACTCAACATCCCCTACGATCTTATTATCCTGCCGATTGATGCCAACATCAATGACAATAGCCCCCGGCTTGATCCATTCCCCTTTGATCAATGAAGCTTTCCCGACAGCGACAATTAAGACATCCGCCCTGCGGATATGATCGATTAACTTGCCGGCTTGACTTGTTGCGATATGACAAATCGTTACAGTAGCGAGCTGATCCAGCAAAAGCATACTTAACGGACGCCCGACGATTGTGCTATGACCAATCAAAACAACCTCTTTCCCGCGCAAATCGACCCCTGTTGATTTCAGATGTTGCATTACGGATGCGGGTGTGCAGGGAATAATCGGAGTCCGTCCCATCATCATTTTTCCGATATTGACCGGATTAATCCCTTCCAGATCTTTACTGGGAGAGACATAAGAGGCAGCCTCTGCATAATCGATATGCTCAGGCACTGGTTTGTGGATTAAAATGCCATTCACCTTTGTATCCGCATTCATTTCTTTAATTAAAGAAATGAACTCAGATTGGTTGATTTCTGCAGAAACTACTTTTAGGTTATATTCAATCCCAATATCCCGGGCCACTTTTTTTTGAGATTTAGCGTAGGAACATGTTCCTTCATCATCCCCGATCATCACATTAACCATGCGTGGCACATTAGCTCCCCGCTTCTTAAAGACGGCTATCTCTTTTTTAAGATCTTTACTTACATTAAAAGCAAGCTTTCTACCATCTAAAACTTTTGCTGTCATTCTTTTCTCTCGATCAGGATTGAATTAAAAATGGAACACATAAAATTAACTTTTTGAAAGTGTCATTGCCGATTTATATGCGGCAAAAAGCATTTCAACGGCAACTTCAACATCACCGATAAGGTTCAGATTCCCTTTTTGCACTAAATAGGGGGTAAGATCAATGGCTTTGTAACAAAGCTTACAAACCTGTTTAGGAATTCTTCGAGCCGTTCTCTCTGCTTTGGCACGCTGCTTGGAAAGTTTCGGGGCTTCTATGACCTTTTTATAAAACTCTGCATCTAAATCCACACACTCAAGCAACTCGTCCTTTATACGATTACTTTCTTTCAGTATGCGCAGGATTCTCTTTTCTGCTGATTTAGCATCCGTTTTACCTTGAGAATATTGTGCCACCATCGCAATCAGCGCTGCCCCCAATGCCCCTGTCAATGCCGCGGCTGAGCCACCGCCTGGCACAGACCTCTTTAATGACAAAACTTCAAGATATTGTTTTAGCGTGTGGTCCCGAAACTTTTTCATCTTTGTTCCATATAATTAAAAGCTGGTTACTGAATAATCGAAGATATCGAAAATACGAAATTTTGAAGATTGGATGAAAGTCTATTGATAATATATATAACAATGCTGGCTTTTTCAATAACATATTTGGTTTTCTACCCAAGCTCAAAGGCATCTTTATATAATTCAATACTTTCCAAATGCTGCCCATGAAAAAGCACCGTGACCACATCAAACCGGCAATCTTCATCCTCTAGATTCTTCTCTTGCACGTAACATTCCGCGACCCGGGAAATCTTCTTTTGCTTCAGCAATCCAACGGATTCCTGCGGCGTTCCGAACATCAAACTTTCGCGAGATTTAACCTCCACAAAACAATAAGTCTTTTGATCCACCGCAATAATATCAATCTCTCCGATCAGATTCTTATAATTTCTTTGGACAATCCGATAGCCTTGTTTTTTGAGATAATCAACAGCAACATCTTCTCCCCTGCATCCTAGTTCCTTATTAAAATCGCTCATGGGAATTCCTTTAAACGGACTTAAATGTCTTTCTATGAATGATCGAAAGTCCATGGCACATAATGGCATCTTTATGGCGTCTTGTCGGGTAGCCTTTATGCTGCTTAAACCCGTACTGAGGATAAATCTGATCGTACATGTTCAAGATCCTATCCCTTGTCACTTTAGCAATGATTGAAGCACAACTGATAGCCATCACTGAAATATCTCCGGATACGATTGTCCGGTACGAATATGGCAGATAAGATTTATACCGGTTCCCATCCACCAATAAACAAACTTTACGCACAAAATCGTCTTGTTGGGTAATAGTCGAAGGGAGAGTATTGACCAGCTGGGCAACCGCCCTGTTCATAGCTAAAAAACTGGATTCTAATATATTGATTTCGTCAATGACCGCCTCACTGATGATACCGATACCAACATAAGCATTTTCAAAAATTTCTAAACATGCTCTATCCCGTTGCCTGGCTGAAATCTGCTTAGAATCACGGATAACAACATCAAAACGATCCGTTTTTAATAAGACCGCAGCGGCAACAACTGGTCCGGCAAGAGGTCCTCTGCCTGCCTCATCAATTCCAATCAAGAAATCAAAAGTCGCTTGTTTTCGGCTATCTTTATATGTAAACATTTATGACATATGAATGAATTGATCCTAAGAATGCTACCTTTGGGGATAGATTGGATTACGAAAATGCAGTCGTCAAAAAAAGGCTGATTATGCCGCTCTTTAACAACATGAAATCTGAAAACTATTGCGTTTGACGCCTTTTCACGCGGGCTTTCTTACCAACACGGTCTCTCAAATAATACAACTTGGCCCTTTTGACAACACCCTTACTGACGATCTCAAGACTATCAATAACAGGCGAATGAATAGGATAAACCACTTCAACCCCTTCACCGTAAGAGATTTTACGCAAAGTAAAAGTGGCTTTTAGCCCTCTTCCGGTTTTCCGGATCACCGTGCCTTGAACAGGATGCAAGCGCACCTTATCCGATTCCTGAAACTTTACCTTCATTTTAATAGTATCGCCAACCTCAAAATCCGGGATATCCTCTCTCATATATTGCTTATCAATAAGAGCTATTTTTTCACCAATATTATTTGCCATTTTCCTTAACCTCCTTTATATATTCATCATACTATTTTATTATTATTTATCTTCTTGGTATTCCTGAAATAAATCCGGACGATTCTTCTTGGTAATCTTGAGCGATTGCTCATTGCGCCACTTTTCTACTTCGGCATGATGCCCAGATAATAACACATTTGGCACCTTTATGCCACGAAAATTTGAAGGTCGTGTATATTGCGGATATTCCAATAAATTTTTCTCAAAGGATTCATCAACTAAAGACTCACTTTTCCCAAGAACTCCTGGGACAAGTCGTGTCAAACAATCAACCAACACCATGGCTGGTAATTCGCCCCCAGTCAATATATAGTCTCCTATAGAGATATTTTCATCAACCAGCTTTTTACGCACCCTTTCATCGATGCCTTCGTAATGACCACATATTATAATTAAATTTTTATTTTTTACTAGTCTTTTTCCCATAGATTGGGTCAAAGGGATGCCTGTGGGACACATCATTACTACTTTGGCTTTTCGCCTACCCTTGATTTTTTTTATCGCATCAAATAAAGGTTGCGGGGTCATGACCATGCCTGGTCCGCCGCCAAAAGGCCGGTCATCCACTTTTCTATGCTTATCCTTGCTATACTCCCGCAAATCATGCACATGAATTTGAACCTTTTTTTTTGCCTTTGCTCTTTTAATAATGGACTCATTAAAAATAGGAACAAAAATCTCTGGAAATATAGTTATAATATCAAATCTCACAATGGACCTATCCTATAAAATTAATACCCATTAATTCTAATAAACTTTAATTATAATATAAAATCAAAATTATGCCAGGTCAGAATTATATCGAACCAGAAATTCCTTTTGAAAACCCTGATAACAGTCTGTTTCGATAGCCGTCCTTATCCTTTGCATCAGATTGACATAATAATGCACATTATGATACGTGATAAGTCGCAAACCTGTAATTTCCTTTAACTTAGCCAAATGACGTATATAACTGCGCGTATAATTTTTACATACGACACATTGGCAAGCAGGGTCTAAGGGGCCAAAATCCCGAGCATATTGTGCATTCAAAACAATGATCCTTCCTTCATCTGTAAATGCGGTCCCATGCCTTCCAAACCGCGTGGGCAGACAGGTATCGAACATGTCCATACCTTGCCCCACAGCCTTAACAATTTGATCAGGCAGGCCTATGCCCATAAAATAACGCGGCCGGTCTTCCGGAAGCACGGGCATTAACCAATCCAATGTTTTAAACATCTCAACCACAGGCTCGCCAACGCTCACCCCTCCAATAGCGTAACCATCAAAACCAATACGCATAATCTCTTTGGCGGAACGCAACCTAAGATCCTGATAGGTAGCCCCCTGAATAATCCCAAACAAATATTGCTTATTTGCGTCTTTTTCTGTCTTTAGAAAATGCTCTTTTGAGCGTTGAGCCCAAAGAGTAGTACGCTCAACAGATTTTTCGGCTTGGGCATAGTCACAGGGATAAGGCGCACATTCGTCTAGCGGCATAATCATATCCGAACCCAAGATCCGTTCAATATCGACAACTTTCTCCGGTGTGAAAAAATGCGAGTCTCCATCAATATGAGATCTGAACATCACCCCTTCATCCGAAATCTTTCTCAATCGTGCCAGGCTAAACACCTGATATCCCCCGCTATCGGTTAGAATGGGACGATCCCATCCCGTAAAACCATGCAGTCCGCCTGCGGCTTTTATGATTTCCATCCCTGGTCGTAAAAACAAATGATACGTATTGGACAATTCAATCTGAGCCTTAACCTCTTTCAAATCTTCAAAGGTCAAACACTTCACGCTGGCATTAGTCCCAACGGGCATAAAAAAAGGCGTTTCAATCATCCCATGGTCAGTTTCTAACCTACCTCTACGAGCCCCGGAATTCTTCTCTTTCTTCAATAATGTATACATTAAAACCTTTCTTTAGAAAAATTAAAGGATCAGCATGGCATCACCATAACTATAAAAACGGTATTTCTCTTCAACCGCTATGCGATAAGCCTTTTTCATAAAAGATGTCCCCCCCAATGCACAAACAAGCATAAATAGTGTGCTTCGAGGAAGATGAAAATTTGTAATGAGCGCATTCGTCATCTTGAATTGATACCCGGGGTATATAAACATGTTGGTATTCCCCTGGTACTCTTTTTTGCAGGCTATCGTTTCCAAAACCCGGCAACTGGTTGTGCCTACGGCCACAATTTTCTTTTGTGCTAACTTCTGTTGTTCCAAAAAATCTTTTGTGTCCGGCGTGATGCAATATTCCTCGAAATGCATTTCATGTTTGGTTATATCTTGAGTTTCAACCGGTTTAAACGTTCCATAACTGACATGGAGGGTCACGAATTGAATAGTATGTCCAGCCTGTTCAATTTTTCGCAAAAGGCCTTTAGTAAAATGCAAACCTGCTGTTGGCGCGGCAACAGACCCTTCGGCACGTGCGTAAACGGTCTGATAATATTTCTTATCTTCGGCCGTGTCCTCACGGCTAATATAAGGCGGCAAAGGGATATGTCCTATGCGACGAAGATATGTCATAACATTCTTACGATTGAACCTGACAATCCCTTTTTCCTTGTCGATAATCGTAGCTTTCAGCCTTTTTTGATCGAAGAACAAATCCTCCTTCACCTTGAGACGTTTCGTGGGGCGCATCAAAACCTTATAAGAATAACCATCCTCTAACTTCTTCAAAAGGAAAAGCTCAACTTGGCCCCCGGTCTTTTCCCGGTGTGTCAACAATCTTGCCGGAATAACTTTGCTATTGTTCAAAACCAAGGAGGAGGATTCAGGAAGGTACTGGTTTATATTACAAAAAATGTCATGTGTGATTTTTTGCCTTTTACTGTCCGCTACCAACAATCTCGCATTATCCCTTTTGTGAAGAGGATGATGCGCAATCAAATCCTGAGGCAAAGCATAGTCAAAATCATTCAATTCCATTTTTGAGCCTATCTATCAATTCTGATCTCGCAATCGTAATGCCGGGATAATAAAAGCTTAAGATCTCACGATAATCATAACCCAAACGCGACATTGTGTGCATGCCCCATTGACACAATCCTACACCGTGGCCCCAGCCTTTTCCGATAACATCAAAGTAAAATCCCTTCATCTCAATTTCATAAAGATTACTTTTCAAGTAATTGGGCCCAACGATATCCCGAAAATCTTTCCCATTAATGAAAAGGCTCTTTTGCGATCTGTCTTCAATCTTTAATCTTTTAACACGCCCACTGTCTGTGCGCTCAACAATTTCTATATTCTTGATCAAACCTATCGCATATCCTTTTTGATTTAAAAGAGCCTGAATATTCTTTGATTGAAAGTTCTTGCGCCATGTATAGCCGGGTTGCCCTTTACAATAAGGACATTTCACTCCCCTCAAAGGCTTTAGGTCATGGTTCCATAGTTCTCTGACATCTTCGGTATGCCCACCACAATTCGAGTGATAATAAGCTGGCAAGATTTGATTCTTATAATAAAGCACCTCGTCTTTGGTTCTATTAACCGCTAAATTGGTTCTGTAAGTCTCTGCATTTCTTCCCCCATACATCTGAGAATAGACATCACTTCTAACATCATAATCTCTCTGTTGATTAACTTTAGTTTGATAAAGGGCGTATGTTCGCGCAGCAACCGCCTGTGCCTTTAATGCTTGCAAAGGCCATCGATGAGACACCTCGTGGTAAAGAACCCCCTTGACATATTTCTCTAAATTGATGACATTGACGGCCAATAAATCGCCTGCCTTAGTAACGATGATATCAATAACATCACGATACCGTTTACGTTCGCCTTTGATATCAATAGCAACATCTTTTTGCGGATAAATACGAATACGGTTACACTGGGCATCTACTGTTCCTACGAGAATGTTCTGATTCTTGATAGAAATCGTTCTATCTTTTAAATACCTGCCCTCAAACAACACCGACTCTGTCAGCGGATTCACTATCTTGTATTGACCCCTGATCGATAAGTTAATTTCCTTTGCATCATGCAAGACAGCTACCCGCACCGTTGGAGAGGTCGATAACGCATCATACGGCTGACATCCACATATAAAAAGGGCTATCAGGATAATTTTAGGCCAGGTAAAAAGTAAGCGTATTATCTTTTCCATAAATAAAAAAACAAAGTTATTAAAAGACTTAACAATAAAGACGTGGCAAAAGGAAAATAAAAAGT
>JAGYNW010000049.1 GCA_018399915.1 Candidatus Omnitrophota bacterium | reverse complement strand
TGTCGGTCCCATATTCCAGATCATAGGTATGCTGCTTGGTCCGATACGGCAATTTACCGGGTTTCCGCACAGGGATAAAGCCCGCGTTTAATTTGTACGCTAAAGCCGCCCCAAAAATAAAACCTCTGGCCTCTGCACCCACTATATATTCGACCCCTTTATCCTTATATTCCTCAGCCAAGACATCAATGGATTTGCGCAAGGCGTCTTTATCCTGCAAAAGCGTTGTAATATCTTTAAAAAGGATCCCCTCTTTCGGAAAATCCGGAATGTCTCGGATAATCCCTGATAATTCAGTGGCAATAGTTTTCATGTCCATGCTCCCATCCTTTCTTTATCTGCGCGTTTTCTTATTAACTCGACCCTTAGCGATGGAAATAAAAAGAGCCGGCCGAATGCCGACTCTCCAGAAACTGCGTTTTACTTTTGCGTCCAAAACCCATTAAAACTCATTCTCATTGTCTTCGTCTTCAATGATTTGCCTGATCTTCTTGATCGTCGCGGCCTCAATTTGTCTGACGCGTTCGCGGGAAATCCCCAAGACTTTAGAAATTTCCGCTAGAGTATGCTCCCCGCCATCCGTAAGCCCGAAACGCATATCCAAAATCTTACGCTCGCGCTCATTAAGCATTTGAAGAACACCCATAGCCCGCTCTTTGTTAAAAAAACTTTCCAACAACTCATCGGGTGCAACGATGTTTTGGTCTTCAATAATATCTTTAACCTGACCATCCCCATCCTCACCGATAGGCGCATCCAGGCTCGACATCTTTGCGATCGAGTTCTCCCATTCCCGCACCTTTTCAACCGGGATCTTCATCTTTTTCGCGATTTCCCGGGCGTCGGGTTTGCGCTTCAGTGTATGGGTCAATTTCTCTATCATTTTTTTGTATTTGAGAATCTCCTCGTTCATATAAACAGGCACGCGGATCATCTTCCCTTGATCAATAATCGCACGCGAAATACCTTGCTTGATCCACCAGGCCGCGTAAGTGGAAAAACGGAAACCTCTTTCCGGGTCAAACTTCTCCACACTTTTCATCAGCCCGATATTTCCTTCTTCAATAAGGTCACTGAAAGGCACACCTAAATTTACGTAACGCTTGGCAATACTGATAACCAAACGCAAATTGGAACGGATCATTTTATCCCGGGCTTTTTTATCACCCTTCTGGACTTTACGGGCCAGATCGACTTCTTCATCGGAAGAAAGTAATGGGATGGGTCTGACATCCTTAAGATAAGCTTTGATTGAATCCACCATGGGAAAAACCTTTTGTTTGTTCTATTAAGCGAAATTGGGTTGCCTCTTTACGGTTTCATTCCTTTTTCAGGAATGAAACCGTAAAGACTTTGTACAGGCTAAGAATATTTATATATTATATTCTCAACCCATATCAAAAGGCAACCTAAATTTTCATTATATTGCAGCTTGAGCCGCAGCTAATCGCGCGATCGGAACTCTGTAAGGAGAACAACTCACATAGTTCAATCCTACATCCGCGAAGAATTTCACTGAAGCCGGGTCTCCCCCATGCTCTCCACAAACACCGCATTTCAACTTTTTGTTGGTCTTTCTTCCTCTTTCGACCCCAAGTTTGACCAACTGGCCAACGCCTTCCTGATCAATAGAGGCAAACGGATCTTCCCTGAAGATCTTGTGATCAATATAATCCGGAAGGAAAGAGCCGACATCATCGCGGCTGTAGCCCAATGTCATCTGGGTGAGATCGTTGGTTCCAAAAGAGAAGAATTCCGCGCTCTGCGCAACCTTATCCGCTACCAACGTGGCCCGCGGGATCTCCATCATGGTTCCGACCATGTAGTTCAGTTTCACTTTTTTGGCCTTGATGATCGCATCGGCGGTTTCTCTGATGATCTTCTCTAAAATATCATACTCTTTTTTGGTGCCTATCAGAGGGATCATGATCTCCGGCAATACCTTTACCCGCTTTTTAGCCATGTTACAGGCTGCCTCAATAATCGCCGTAGCCTGCATCACGCAGATCTCCGGATAAGTAATTGACAAACGGCAGCCTCTATGTCCGAGCATCGGATTGAACTCATGCAATGAATCCACTTTAGCTTTGACTTTAGCCGGACTCATTTTCAACCGCTTGGCCATTTCTTTTTGTCCCTTGGCCTCATGCGGAAGGAATTCGTGTAAAGGGGGATCTAAAAGACGGATCGTCACAGGGTATCCGTTCATTGCCTTAAAGATACCTTCAAAGTCTTTCCTTTGAAGCGGAAGCAATTTCTTCAAAGCCGCTTCACGGCCTTTTTGATCATCCGCCAGGATCATCTCCCGAACCGCCCAAATACGTTCCCCTTCAAAGAACATATGTTCCGTCCTGGTTAACCCGATGCCTTCAGCACCCAAAGCGCGCGCCGCCGCAGCGTCTTTCGGAGAATCGGCGTTGGTCCTGACATTGATTTTTCTGTATTTATCCGCCCATTTCATGACTTCTAAAAAGATCTTGCAGATAGGATGTTTCCTGGCTCCGGCCTTACCCTCTACGATGCCGGCAATAACCGGTGAAGAGGAAGTGGCCACAGTACCGAGAATAACTTCTCCGGTAGAACCATCAATGGAAATATCATCACCTTCTTTAATGGTACGTCCATCGACCTTGATGGTTTTCTTTTTATAATCGATCTCCAATTCAGAACAACCGACAACACAGCATTTACCCCAACCACGGGCAACGACCGCCGCGTGCGAAGTCATGCCTCCGGTAGAGGTCAAGATCGCTTTAGCCGCCCACATACCGCTAACATCCTCGGGCGAAGTTTCCTTCCTTGCCAAAATAACCTTTTTCCCTTTTTTGACCCACTGTTCGGCGTCTTCAGCCGTAAACACAACCTGACCGTTAGCCGCACCCGGACCTGCGGGCAATCCCTTAGCCACACACCGCTTGGCGGATAATGCAGCTGATTTGTCTTTCGGATCAAGAATAGGGAAAAGTAACTGATTCAAGTGCTCGCCTTCAATCCGGCTTAATGCCACCTTCTCAGAGATCAACTTTTCCTTAACCATGTCAACCGCGATCTTGACCGCAGCCAAACCTGTCCGCTTACCAGTCCGGGTCTGCAGCATAAAAAGCTTGCCTTCCTGGATAGTAAACTCGACATCCTGCATATCCTTATAATGCCTTTCGAGCTTATGTCGGATAGCATCCAATTCCTTGTACATCTTCGGCCATTCTTTTTTGAGATCAGCAATGGGTTCCGGAGTTCGGATCCCGGCGACCACATCTTCACCCTGCGCATTGATAAGAAACTCGCCGAAAAATTTATTGGTCCCATCTGCCGGATTCCGGGTAAAGGCCACACCGGTCCCGGAAGTCGAGCCCATGTTTCCAAATGCCATAGCCTGCACATTGACCGCCGTCCCTTTTAAGCCATGCATCTTATTGATCTCCCGGTAACGGACCGCCCTGGGAATATTCCAGGAACCGATAACCGCGTTGATCGCGTAACCGAGCTGCTCTCTGGCATCTGTGGGGAAATTTTTGCCTACGGTTTTCCTGTATACTTTTTTATAGGCATCAACCACTTCTTTTAACTCTTCAACCGTCAAATCCGTATCCAATTTCTTTTTATACTTTTTCTTAATGCGGGACAATTCATCCTCAAAATGTTCGTGAGCCACGCCCATACAGACATCTCCGAACATATTGATGAATCTGCGGTAAGAATCCCATGCCATGCGCTCATTATTCGTCTTTTTGGCCAAGGCCAGGGCTACTTCATCATTGATCCCTAAATTCAGGACCGTATCCATCATACCCGGCATGGAAACCGCGGCCCCGCTGCGCACTGATACCAACAAAGGATTGACCTTGTCATTGAATTTGGCACCCATGGTCTTTTCTAACTTTTTAATATTGATTTCGATCTGCTTATCAAGCTCTACGGGTTTTTTCTTTCCATGTTTATAATAATAATCACAAACTTCCGTCGAGATTGTAAACCCGGGAGGCACAGGGACCCCGATACTGGACATCTCAGCCAAATTCGCTCCCTTTCCGCCCAACAATTCTTTCATTGAAGCCTTGCCTTCAGCTTTTCCTTCGCCAAAAAAATACACATATTTTTTTGCCATTTTTCCACCCCTTCTTGATTAATGGTAATTAATTATTAGTTTCTTAAATTTGTATTTAAAAATTCTTTTACCCGATCCATCGGGATCCGCTCCTGCTGCATGGAATCCCTGTCCCTGATAGTGACTTGTTTATCCCCGAGAGAATCCACATCTACCGTTAAACAATAAAATGTCCCGACCTCGTCCTGGCGCCGGTAAAGTTTGCCGATAGCCGCCGTGTCATCGTAGACACAAACAAAATCTTTCTGGATATCCTTTTTGATGTTTTTGGCCATTGTAACAATATCACTGTTCTTTTTCAACAATGGCAATATCGCCACTTTGACAGGAGCTAATTTCTTGTTAAGGCGTAAGACCGTTCGTATTTTACCGTTCACCTCTTCTTCATGATAGGCATCAACGAGAAACGCCAATGTCGCCCGGTCAACGCCCCCAGAGGGTTCAACCACATAAGGATAAAACCTTTCATTAGTCACCTTATCCTGATACCGCAAATCCACACCGGAAAATTCCGCGTGTTGCTTCAAATCATAATCTGTTCGGTTGGCAATGCCCTCCAATTCAGACCAGCCAAAAGGAAAAGCATACTCGACATCGCTACACCCTTTGGCATAATGCGCGAGCTCATCTTCAGCGTGCGGACGAATCCGTAAATTGGCTTCTTTTATCCCGAGATCAATATACCATTGAAACCGGGTCTCGATCCACTGCTGATAACAACGGTCCGCATCTTCGGCTTTGGTAAAATACTCGATTTCCATTTGCTCGAATTCCCTGGAGCGGAAGGTAAAATTTCCTGCAGTAATCTCATTGCGGAAAGATTTTCCTATTTGCGCGATACCGAAAGGCAATTTACGGCTTGTCGAATCAATAACATTTTTGAAATTCACAAAAATCCCCTGAGCCGTTTCCGGACGGAAATAGGTTTTTGAACTCGTATCCGCCATGGCGCCCAAGTGAGTCGCTAACATCAAATTGAAGGCCCGGCCTTCCGTGAATTCTTTGGAGCCGCATTTCGGACACTTGCCATGGATATGATCTTCGCGCAGGCGGGCTTTACATTTTTTGCAATCGACCAAAATATCATTAAAATTCTGCGTATGGCCGGAAGCATCCCATGTCCTGGGATGCATGATAATCCCCGCGTCGAGACCGACCATATCCTCACGGTTGTGAACATTGGCCTTCCACCAGGCAGACTTGACATTATTCTTGAGCTCGACTCCATAAGGCCCATAATCCCAGGAATTCGCCAATCCCCCATAAATTTCCGAAGATGGATAAATAAATCCTCGTCGTTTACAAAGCGCTACAATTTTTTCCATTAATTTTTCTTTCATCATGAAAAAGCTATAATATATAAAAATAAGATAAAATGCAAGCAGAATATATTCAATCAAACACCTTTTTCCGCCTTTGCGCTAAAATTGCGATCGTAAAAGGAACCTCCGCAGAATGGTATATGAAAATTAAAGCATGTCCCTTCGCTTACCTTTTGCCACGTTGATAGCCCAAAGATATCTTATCAACACCAACAATCCTTTTATATGATCATAGGGATAAAGCAAAAAACGCCGGACCGCTTTCCGTAAATAACCAAAACGCAGATAAAAAGACCGATAAAACGTTTTTTCCCAACGAATCAATTTTGATGCCACCTGCGGGTCCTTAAGCTCCAATTCATACGGAAATAAAGAAAACCGCCAGAAGCCCTGGTCCCTATCAAAAAGTTTAGTGCCGGGATAAAGCGTTAACTGGCTGACAATAATGTGGTCCAGATCACATCGGATCGCGTTGACAATATCTTCTTTTAGTTCTTTTTCGGTCTGGGAACCGCCGATCAAGAAAAAACCCACGCACTCTATTCCTAAAGAATGCATTACAGAAATAATTTCCGACAGGTCCTTAAGGTCTGTCCTTTTACCGAACTCCTTTAACAATCGTTGAGAAAAAGTCTCTATGCCTAAATAGATCCGCCGGCATCCGGCTTTCCTCATCCATTGCAAAAGCTCTTTATGCAAGTGATCGCAACGGCTCAAGCAACTCCACTCAAAAGATATCTCTTGAGCTACGATCATTTCACAGAACTTAATAATCCAGGCCTTATCCGAACAAAAATCATCATCCATAAAACGGATCATCCGGATGTCTTGCTGCGAAAGCACCTGTTTGATCTCTGACACAACATTCTCAACAGAACGGGAAAAATACCGCCGACCATAGGTCGGGATACAAAAATCACAGCCTTGCGGACAGCCACGGGCGGTCAGCAGGGTTGTGAACGGACGCGGACATAAAAATTCGTGATAGGCTTGTGCCGGAAGGCCTGTCCTATCCGGAAAGGGCAACCGGTCCAACTCTTCGATCCGGCTGCATTCCTCGGCTATTGGAAAAATCCGTTCCGGGAAAGGGCTCTGATTGCCTGGAGCAAAAATCTTACGGTCCTCCATCTTTTGATACATTTGACGAAAAGGGCCTTCCGGTTCACCCTTAATGATGCCACTGATAAAGGCAGCATGCTTCAGGATCTTATGGGCAAATATCGTGGGATAATATCCTAAACAAATGATCGGGATATCCGGAAAAGCGGTCTTAATATCTTTCAGGCAAGCCACATCTTCGGCAAAGGTTTCAATCCCCAGCAGACTCACCAGACAATCCCCCGAAGCCTTAGCCAGTCTTTGTATCGTTTGACGCAACGATAATCTGTCCGCCACCGCGTCGATGATGACCGATTCTCCACCTTCCTGCTTCGCGATAGCGGATAGTGACATCAACTCCAAGGGCGGCAACAAAAACGTCTCGGAATAATATGTGCAAGTATATCTGCGGACGATCGGACGATGATATGGCAAATTCAAAAAAATAACTCTCATAAGTTCAAACCTTTTATTGAAATAATGAGAACTGGCAAGGAGAGCCTCTCTTGCTTTATTAAAAAGTCGCGATCACTTTATAGAAATCAATGATCTTGCAAACAAAATAATAAATGAGAATAATCGCCAAGATCGTCAGGATGGTCACAATGATCGTAAGGATAACTTTTTTTTGATGGGAATACCGTGGATGGGTCCATACTAACGGTAAGGCGAACGGCCCCATTGTGCAAATGGCGAATATCAATCCTGCGGGAGAGTGAAACCACTTAACCCGTTCCTGAGGCTTACTCGGGACAGAAGGGGATGCACTTTTTCTCCCCTCAGACTTTCGGCCATCAAGGAATTCCGAACAATAACGGCATTTGATTGCTTCGTCCTGTATCAATTCCGCGCAAAAAGGACATTTTTTCATAGGTCAACTCTAACTTTCAAGATTAAACAAGACGGCCTTTATCGTTTGGGTATTTCTCTCTCAGTCGTTCTTTCACCTGCGGCTCCAGATGATAACTATGCGCATCATCCGGGAACAAGCCTGCCTCGACTTCCTTGCGATAGGCAAGCATGCCCTCCATTATCCGGTCTTTGAGATCCGCGTAGGGCTTGACAAACTTGGGCGTGTGGCGGATCGTCAGGCCTAACATATCATTAGTGACCAACACTTGCCCGTCGCAGAAAACACCGGCGCCACAACTAATGGTGGGGATGTGTAAAATGTTTGTTATTATCTCTCCTAATTCTTGAGGGATACATTCCAAAACAAGACTAAAGCATCCGTTATATTCCAGACTGCGGGCTTGTTCAATGATCTTTTCGGCCGATTCCTGTTCGCGGCCCTGGACCTTGTACCCGCCAAGATCCTCTACGGTCTGTGGGGTCAATCCCACATGCCCCATAACCGGGATACCTTCTTTAATGATTGCCGCAAGGACCGCAAGACAATCATCAAACCATTCGATCTTAACCGCGTCACATCCCGCCTCATGAATAAACCGTTTTGCCTGCGTCGCGGCCTGCCCGGTATTTGTTTGATATGCCCCAAAGGGCATATCCGCCACGACCATCGCCTTTTTGACAGCCCTGGTCACGGCCCTGGCATGGTGCAACATTTCCTCCATGCCGACCTCTTTTGTTGAATCAAGTCCCATAACAACATTTGCCAAAGAATCTCCGACAAGTATCATATCTATGCCTGAATCATCGGCTAAAGAAGCGATCTGGTAATCATAAGCCGTCAACATTGTTATTTTTTGGCCATGGTCTTTTTTATCCTGAATATCTTTAATTGCGTTTCGCATCATTTTTTATCCCTTTAAATATTCATCAATATTTTGCGCAACCTTTTTCCCGCCCACAATCGCGTCAATGACCGGCCCCGCGCTGGTGACAACATTGCCCGCGGCAAAAACCCCTTTACTCGAAGTCATCAAGGTCTTCTCATCAACAGATAAGGTTTTATCGGAATTTAACTTGAGCTCTTTCATGCTTTTAACAATATAAGAATTAGGCTGATGCCCGATGGCAATGATCACCGTATCCACCTCAAGGATAAATTCTGAATGAGGAACCGGCATGATCTCCCACCTGCCATTGCCTTTTGTGTCCGCATAATCCATCCGGATGCATTTCAAACCTTTGACCATATTCTCCTTGTTCGCCAAAACTTCAACCGGACGGACCAATGGTTCAAGAGTAACACCTTCCTCCTTGCCATATTCCCTCTCTTGAGACCTGACCCGCATCTCATCCTCTGTCCGGCGAAAGATCAAAGTGACATCTTTACCGAAACGGACCGCCGACCTGGCACAATCCAAAGCTGTATTTCCCGACCCCACGACCGCCACCTTATTGCCGATATGAAATGTGGGGATATACCGTGAGAAGATACCGCCCTTCATCAGATTCACCCGCATCAAGAATTCTTCTCCATAATAAACGCCACCGCAATTGATTCCCGGGATATCCAAAAGCCGGGGGATACCCGCTCCCGAGGTTAAAAGAACAGCGGCAAAACCCCGTTCAAAGAGGTCCTCAATGGTTGCGGTCTGGCCCACATAAAAATTAGTAATGATCTCAATACCCAGGGCCTGGATCTCGTTGATCTCCGCATCTAAAACTTTTTTGGAAACACGAAAATCCGGGACTCCATAACGAAGCACCCCGCCCGGCTTATTGAGCGCCTCAAAAATAGTCGGCCGGTAACCTTTCCGGGCCAGCTCCGCAGCAGCTGCCAATCCCGCGGGACCCGCTCCGACAATAGCGACTTGCTTGCCTGTCAAATCCTGCGGGGTTTTTTTAAAAAATTTCGATCGGCCGAAATCAGATACATAACCTTCCAAAGCCCGGATGGCGATAGGCGCTTTTTCACTGTTCAATACACAGTTGACTTCACATTTGGCCGTACAAATACGACCGCAGATAGAGGGCAACACGTTCTTTTCTTTAATCTTTTGATAGGCAGCTGTGAGCTTGCCTTCCCGCAAAAGACGGATAAACGCGGGGATATCGATATGCAAAGGACACCCTTCAATGCATCCGGGTTCCGCGCACTGAGGACATCGCCTTGCCTCCTCCGCGCTTATTCTTTTAGAAAACCCGAGAACAACTTCGTTAAAATTCCCGATCCTTTTTTCCGGGATCTGAGTGGCAACTTTTGGTTGTGGCATTCATCGCACTCCTCAATAGCTTTTTTTCTTTTTTTGAAATTTTCAAAATCCACCTTATGCCCGTCGAATTCCGGCCCGTCAGTACAGGCAAAGACCATCTCCCCTGCGACCTTGACACGGCACGAACCGCACATACCCATGCAATCCACCATAATAGGATTAAGCTGAACAACGGTTTTGATCCTGGACTTGCGGGTCAAGGCACAAACCATTTTCATCATATCCACAGAACCAACAGCATAGACAAAATGGATCTTTTTATCTGCCAGAACTTTTTCAAAAATATCCGTAGCTAACCCTTTTTGCTCATGGGAGCCATCCTCTGTGGCAATATGAATTTTATCACAAGATAAGCGCATCTGCGGCTCCAGTAAAAGATCTTTTTTGCTACGCGCGCCGATAATGCCTATAACTTTATTGCCTGCCTCCCTCAATGCGCGACAAATCGGCAGGACTTTAGCGATACCGATACCTGTGGCGATGCAGATGACATTACCCCTGCGCTCGATCTGTGAGGGTACGCCCAAAGGCCCAAGAATCGAAAAAATGCATTCATTGATCGGTAATGTCCCTAATTTTCCGGTCGTTTGTCCGACTTCTTGAAAAATGATGGAGATGGTTCCCTTTTGCGGGTCAGAATCCACCACCGATAACGGGATTCGTTCGTCCCCTTCTTCCGGAGCTATACTGACAAACTGTCCCGGACGAACCTTTTGGGATATATTGGGGGCATAAATATCCAGCCTTTTGACATTATCCGCCACGAGTTGTTTATTTAGTATTTCAAACATGCGTTTAGATGTCCTCGATTACAAAAATATTCAAATAAAATATTTTATATCAGACGCCGGGAAATGTCTAATCCTGACAAGAAACCAAGCCGGCCCCCTAAAAAACTCCTGGCGGGGGTTTCGGCAGTTTATTGACAATATTCAATATCTGATTCAACAGTGTAAAGGGAAGTTGTATTAACGCACACCCGCTTACCGTAAAAACCATACAGATCAAAACAATGATCAAACACCATCTTTTCGCGGATAAAGTCACGTTGCTAGAACCTCTTTTTTATCATAGAAGCTACAAATTTATTTGAAAAACATTAATAATTCAAAAATCCCGTTATAAACATTCGTTTTAGTCGCAATCAGCTCCATTGACTTAAAGGCCTCTAACAACGGGACCATGACCTGGTCAATGTACATCTCTGAAGTCTGCACATCCGGAGTCTTTTTCTGATAATCAGCAAGATACTCTTGCGCTTCTGCTATCTGCTGTTTTTTCTCACTGATCACGTCCGCATAGTCGGCGACTTTTTCTTGCGCACCTTCAAGCTCCTGTGTGAGGGTAGCCATATCCACCTCCGGAGCTGTCGCGTTTGAAATCTGTTTTTTGAGAACGCGTACCGTATCCTCTGCCTGCTGTTTTAACTGCTGGTTCTCCTGGAGATCTTTTCTGATATCTTCTATGCGTTGGTTTCGGCCTGAGATGAAGGCCTGCCTTCTTTTTTGCGCTTTTTGCATAGACTGCTTGGTCCATTCAATGACCGTCTC
>JAGYNW010000048.1 GCA_018399915.1 Candidatus Omnitrophota bacterium | reverse complement strand
TTCCTCAACGGATCGAGACCTTTGATATTTCTAATATTATGGGAAAACAGGCCGTGGGCGCTATGGTCTCTTTTTTTAACGGCAAGCCGGATAAGGCGAATTACCGGAGATTCCGGATTAAGGAAGTGCAGGGCATTGATGATTTCAAGATGATCGCGGAGGTGGTTAAGCGCAGGTATCAGCGCCTGAAAAGGGAGCAGAAAGCGTATCCGGACCTGATCATGATCGACGGAGGCAAAGGCCAGTTGTCTGCGGCAGCTATGCAATTAAAACTTTTGAATGTGCAGGTCCCGGTCATTTCTTTGGCGAAAAAAGAGGAAGAGGTGTTCGTCCCTCAAAAGAGAACACCGATCAAATTATCCCGGGAATCTTTGGGTCTGCAACTTCTTCAAAGGATCCGCGATGAGGCGCACCGCTTTGCGATCACCTATCATCGTCAAATGAGGGCAAAGGCATGGCTGGATAAAAAGCGTAAAGCGAAAGGAGACGGGTAAAACCATGAGCAAATCCGCCGAGGATAAAAGACTCACAGCTTTTGAATGGAAAGTTTTAAAGGCTGTTATGCAGATTCCTTTGGGGGAAACCCGTTCCTATAAATGGGTCGCTCAAAAGGTCGGGTCTCCTCATGCCTGCCGCGCAGTGGGCCAGGCTTTACGGAAAAACCCCTATCCGCTTCTTATCCCGTGTCACCGGGTCATCCGGACAAGCGGGGCTTTAGGCGGCTACGCGGGCGGGCCATCCGACAAAAAAGCGGCATTATTGGCGCAGGAAAAAGAGATAAAGGCGCAGTTCGTAAAAACCGTGCCAAGCCCACAAAGCAGATAAGAATCGGGTCATGATAATATGTACCCCAGGGGACGGACTTTCATAAAACCAACAGAAAGGGGAAAGATGAAAAAATTCTTTATTATCGTATTTATCGCTTATATGGCTTACCTGGGATATCAACAGTTCGGTCCTAAAAAAATCATTATGTACTCACTAAGTTATTGCCCTCATTGTCAGAAGCTTTCTGCGCAACTTCATAGAGTGGGAATAGAATTTGAGGAATATTATATTGACAAAGACTGGGGGAAAAAGGATGAGCTGACCGAGAAACTGTTAAAACACAATGTCCCCAGTGGTGGCGTTTTAATGCCGGTTGTTGATATGGGTGATGTTATTCTGCCGAGCAGGCCGTCCTTGTCTGAAATCAGAAGCCATTTGGAAAAGAAGAAATGATGGCAATGTGCAGGATGCGGCGTGCGATGGGAACTTATCCCTATGCTCCAAGTGTTTTCTGCAGCGTAACCATAACGCTACAGTGAAAAGACTCTGTGGAAGCCGCCTGACCATTCGTTTCCTGCAAACAGAGTTGTTTTATTGACATTTTATGCATTTTATGGTCAATTACTTATATTAATGATAATATTATTACTTTGAAATAGAGGGGATCTAATGGATGTAAAAAAATTTTTTCATTTGATGGTGGAACGGGGTTCTTCAGACCTTTTTTTGAGAGGCATGGCTTATCCCCGCGCCCGGATAGATGGCAGACTTCAAGTGCTGTCCGAGGAGCGATTATCTCTGGAAGATATGGAGGCTGTTGTTAATGACCTTTTGGTGGACGAACAAAGGAAGCGGGAATATCAGGAAAATCAGGGAGTGGATTTCATCCATGAAGTCAAGGAATTAGGACGGTTCCGCGTCAATATTTTTATTCAAAGAGGAACCCCCGCTCTGGTGGCCCGTTATGTTCATACCCAGGCCAGGACTTTTGACGATTTGAAATTGCCGGGCGATGTGTGCAAATTGTTTTGCGAGGAACGTAAAGGATTGTTTCTTGTCTGTGGTCCGGCGGGAAATGGTAAGTCCACCACCATTGCCAGCATGATCGAGTACATCAATGTGCATAGCTCACAACATATCATAACTATTGAAGATCCTATTGAATTTTTGTTTAAAGATAAAAAAAGTTTGATCAATCAGCGTGAGTTGGGCATTGATGTATTTTCTTATCCCTACGCGTTAAGAGACGTTACCCAGCAGAGCCCGGATATTATTTTTATCGGGAACATCCGTGATGAGGCGACGATGCGCGCCGCCATAACCGCGACCGAGCTAGGAACATTTGTCATGACGACTTTTCATACGGTCAATGCCTTGCAGACCATCGTCAGGATCGTGAATTTCTTCCCGCCTTATTTGCATGACGAGATCCGGATGCAGTTGTCTTTGATATTAAGAGGGACGATTTCTTTGCGTTTGCTTCCCCGCAAGGATGGACAAGGCCGTATCCCGGCTTTTGAGACCATGGTCGTGACCCCCACGATCGCGCGTTTGATCCGGGAAGGGAATATCCGGGATATCCAGAATTATATTGATGACGGGGACCTGTTTGGCATGCAGTCATTCAAGCAATCATTGGTCGGTTTGGTGAAAAGTGATCTGGTGGACGCGGATATCGCGCGGCAATACGCAGATAGTAAAGATGATTTTGATCTGGCCTTAAAAGGGATTCATTGATCTGTGCGTTGGAGGCTGAAGGCAGGTTTTCTTTTCCGTTCTTCCCAAAGAGCAGGAAATCGACAAAAATTGCATCTCTTCCTATTTGTGTTATAATACCGCCCAATTATATAATTAAAAATTAATATTACTATTAGTAAAGTAAAGGAAAAAATGCAGGAAAATATTATTCATAAGATAGAGATGATCTCGCAAAAACTTCATGAGATCAGGGGGTTTCTTTGACTTAGAAGATAAACAGCAACGGATTGAGCAGATCCAGCAGCAAATGAACGCGCCCGGGTTTTGGGATGATATCACGGCCTCCAACAAGCTTATGAAAGAGTTGAAGTATCTGAAATCGTGCGTCGAGCCTTTTGAGACCAATCTGAAAAAATTAAAGGATCTTGATGAACTGGCCGCTTTATCCGAGGATGATGCGTCTATGCTGGATGACATTGAAAAAGAGGTGGCCCAGATCGAGAAGGAGACCGCGGTCATTGAAACGCGCAGTCTTTTAAGCGGCAATTTTGACCGCAATAATGTGATCTTAAGCATTAATGCCGGTGCGGGAGGGACCGAATCGTGCGATTGGACAGGCATGCTTTTGCGTATGTACATCCGCTGGGCAGACTTGAACGGCTACAGCGCCAAGACCCTGGATATTTTACCTGGGGAAGAGGCCGGGGTGAAGAATGTCACTTTGGGCATTGAAGGAGACATGATCTACGGTTATTTAAAGGGAGAGAAGGGCGTTCATCGCCTGGTGCGGATCTCGCCCTTTGACTCCAACAGCCGTAGGCACACATCTTTTGCCAGTGTCGATGTTATTCCTGAAATTGATGATGATATCGAATTGGATATCAATCCGGATGATCTTCGGGTTGATATTTTCCGCTCATCCGGACCCGGTGGGCAGAGCGTAAATACTACGGATTCCGCGGTACGTTTGACTCATATTCCTACCGGCATAGTGGTTCAGTGTCAGAATGAACGTTCCCAGCTGCAGAACAAGAATGCGGCCATGAAGGTTTTGAAGGCCCGGTTGTATGAGGTGAAGCAGAAAGAACAGGAAAAAGAGATGGCTAAAGAATACGGGGAGAAGCAGCGTATCGAATGGGGAAGCCAGATCAGGTCGTATGTGATGCATCCTTATAATATGGTCAAGGACCACAGGACGGATGCCGAGACAGGAAATGTGGAGAAGGTCATGGATGGGGATATCAGCCTTTTCATTGACGCGTTTTTACGATGGAAGCCGGAGAAATAATAGAGAAATACAGGGTTGCCCGGGCAACGTATAAAGGAAAAAAATTATGTTTGATTTTTTAATTAGAAAAAATGTTATCAGGAGAGCACAAAAATTTATCGATCAGCTGGATCCCAAGGTCAGTATCCATGTGCCGGAGGATCTTCCTTTGCCTTCGGTAAAGGTCTTAAAGCAGATGAGCGCCAAGGTCTCTCAGATCAACGCGCTGGAATCGCAAATGGAAAAATTGCCAGATGATCAGATCAAGGCCAAGACGCAACAATTCCGGGAGCAGTATTTCGAGGCTATCAAAGAGCAAAAACAACGGTTGGAAACTTTACGCAAGGAATACACGGATACGGCCGCGCATCAGGAAAAGGATGAACTGACGATCAGTATCGAAAAGGCGCAGGCGGATTTTAAAAAGGTAAAGAACGATTTTCTTGATTCTATTCTTGCCGAGGCTTTCGCGGTGGTCAGAGAAGTCGGTAAGCGTGTTTTATCCATGCGGCATTATGACGTGCAGATGATCGGCGGTATGGTTCTCAATAAAGGGAACATTGCCGAGATGACCACCGGTGAGGGAAAAACTCTGGTTGCGACTTTAGCGGCGTATCTTAATGCCCTGACAGGCGAAGGCGTGCACATCGTAACCGTTAACGATTATTTGGCTAAACGTGATATGGAGTGGATGGGGCCGATCTTCCGGTTTTTGGGATTGAGTGTCGGCGTCATTCTGCATGACATGGACCCCCAGGAAAGGCAGGTGGAGTACAATTGTGATATCACTTACGGAACCAATAATGAGTTCGGGTTTGATTATTTGCGCGATAACATGGTCAATTTTAAAGGGGATATGGTTCAGCGGCCACATCATTTTGCCATTGTCGACGAGGTGGACAGTATCCTGGTCGATGAGGCCAGGACGCCTTTGATTATATCCGGGCCGGCGGAGCAATCCACGGATAAATATTACCGCGCCAATGAGATCATCAAAAAACTCAAAGGCCGTCGTGTAACCGAGAAAGATGAGATCGAAGCCAAGCATAAAGAGATAGACCTTTCCGAAGGGTATGATTATCTCGCTGACGAGAAAGCCAAATCCATTTCTATGACAGAGGAGGGCGAGGCCAAAGCCGCGGAATTGTTCGGCATTGATAATCTGCATGATATGGAGACGATCGAGTACCGGCATCATATCATTCAGGCCCTTAAGGCTAAAGAATTTTTCAGGGCCGATGTCGATTATGTCGTTAAGGATGGAGAGGTCATTATCGTCGATGAGTTTACCGGACGCTTGATGCCCGGGCGCCGGTGGTCGGACGGGCTGCATCAAGCGGTTGAGGCGCGCGAGGGAATCAAGATCGAACGGGAGAACCAAACCCTGGCAACGATCACGTTCCAGAATTATTTCCGGTTATACGAGAAGCTTTCAGGTATGACGGGTACGGCCAATACGGAGGCTACGGAATTCAAGGAGATCTACGATCTGGATTGCGTCGTAGTTCCGACCAACAAAAAGTTGCAAAGAAAGAATTACCCGGATAGCGTTTACCGCAGCCTCAAGGAAAAATTTAACGCGGTGATCGAGGATATTGAAGATTGTTACACCCGGGGGCAGCCTGTTTTGGTAGGGACCATTTCCATTGAGAAATCGGAATTATTGTCCCAGCTGCTTAAGCAAAAAGGGATCGCCCACCAGGTTCTGAACGCCAAGTACCATGAACAGGAGGCGCATATTATCGCTCAAGCCGGCCGTTTCAAGGCGGTCACGATCGCGACCAATATGGCCGGACGGGGAACCGATATTGTGCTTGGAGGGAACGCGGAATACCTTGCCAAAAATTTAGTCGAACAAAAAGCGAAAGAGAAAAAAGACGGGGAACCGGCAGAAGCGGAGGAGACCGACGCCTTGGTAGCAAAGTTTATTAAGCAATTTCAGGCGCAGTGTAAAGAGGAACATGAAAAGGTTGTCGCTGAAGGCGGCCTACATGTTTTGGGGACGGAACGCCATGAATCCCGGCGGATCGATAATCAGCTGCGGGGCCGTCAGGGGCGTCAGGGTGACCCGGGGTCTTCCCGTTTTTACGTGTCTTTGGAAGATGACCTGATGCGGCTCTTCGCCTCAGATAAATTGATGTCGATCATGGATAAAATGGGGATGGAGGAAGGCCAGGTTTTGGAACATCCCTGGTTATCCCGCGCCATCGAGAGCGCGCAACGCAAGGTGGAGGGGCATAATTTTGAGATCCGTAAACATTTGCTTGAGTTCGATAATGTTATGAACAAACAGCGTGAGGTCATTTATGACATGCGGCGCACGGTCTTGGAACGGGAAAACGTCAAAGATTATATTTTCGAAGCGATCGAGGACCTTGTATACGGTGTGCTTGATCAGTATTTATCCGCGCTGACAGAGGAAGGGACTTTTGATTTCGAAGGGTTGCGTTCTTATCTGCAGGCCAATTTTCATTTTGAACTCCTGGATCCGGACACGGATGCGCAAAAAGAGAAATTGCTCGCTATGCCGCGTGAGGAATTGATCGCCCTGGTCTTAGAGGGTTTGAAGGCCCTTTATGCGCAAAAGGAAGAGGAGATCGGCGCCGAACATTTGCGGCATCTGGAAAGGATGTTATTGTTACATACCATTGATTCAAAGTGGAAGGATCATCTTTATGCCATGGACCAGTTGAAAGGCGGGGTAGGCCTGCGTTCCTACGGGCAAAGGGATCCCCTTTTGGAATACAAAAAAGAAGGATTTGAGATGTTCCAGATGATGTATTCATCCATCAACCAGGAGGTTGCTGAATTGATCTTTAAGATCCAGCCGGCTTCCTCTGAACAGCTTCAACGGCAGCCCCGGGGGGTTTTTAGTTCACTTCCTCAGAATCTGGTGCATAATGAGGTCTCAGGCATGGCTGCGGCCCGTCAGAATGCCCAGGCCGCCGGAGCGATGTTAGGGGGCGGGTCCAACGCTTCTTCAGCCGGCCAGCCCGGCGCGTCAGATCGATCCAGTCCGGAGCCCTTACGCAAAAGCGGGCCCAAAGTCGGACGTAATGACCCTTGTCCCTGTGGCAGCGGTAAAAAATATAAAAAATGTTGCGGCAAGTAATCAAAAATTGATGGCACTTATGAACAAAAAATTTTTTACTGGGCGAATTCGGGATTACTGCCTTTGTGTTGTTTCTGCCTTGCTGCTTGTTTTTTCGTTTCCACGGATGCAGCTTTCGTTTCTCGCTTTTGTCGCCTTTGTTCCTTTGATGTTCGCTTTGGACGGGAAAAGTTATAAGCAAGCTTTCCGCTTGAGCTACTTTTGCGGTTGGCTTTTTTTTGTCGGTATTTTTTACTGGATTATGCTTGTGCCCCCGGAGATCCTGACGGTTTTCGGCATGATCGCTTTGGTTTCCTATTTATCTCTGTATTTCGCGGTGTGGGGATTGGGATACCGGTTCTTCAGCCAAAAGAGTATTGTTTTAAAGTTAGGCGTGCTTCCCGCGGCCTGGGTCGTTTTGGAGTATATCCGTGGCACGTTTCTTTCCGGTTTTGGCTGGGGGAGTTTGTGCCACAGTCAATCAGGGTGGTTACCCTTGATCCAGATCGCGGATATGACCGGCATGTGGGGCGTTTCCTTTTTTGTGATGATGGCCAACGTGTTTGTGAAGGAAAGCCTCGTCAGGCCACAAAGGCCTCAGGGCTTGGCACTTGCGGGCCTCATTATGGTTGTTGTGACCGGGCTTGTATTCGGTTATGGGTTTTGGTGTTTGCGCACGTATCCCAAGCGGTTTGTTCCGGGTATCAAAGTTGCTTTGATCCAGGGCAATATTGCCCAGAAAGACAAACTCAGTCCGGCGTTGTGGGACGCGAATTACGCGCAATACGCAAGATTGACTGAAAAGGCTCTTGAAGCGCGCCCGGACCTGGTCGTGTGGCCGGAAACCAGTTTGCCGGGATACGTTAATGTTGATGATACCTATTTGACGCGTGTCCAGGAGCTTGTCGCCAAGATAGGTCGGCCTTTATTGTTAGGTACGGTGGAGAAGGCAGGCACAAATTATTATAATGTCGCGTTTTTATTTTCGGCTCAAGGTGAGCTTATTGAAAAATACCGTAAACTTCATTTAGTCCCCTTCGGGGAGTTCATCCCTTTGCGCAAACAGCTTCCGTTTATTTCCTCGATTATTCCGATCGGTGATTTTTCCAGTGGGAAAGAGTATAAGATCTTTAAGGGGTTGACCAGCCAGGCCCAACCGGGCCAGGCCTTTGCCGTGCAGATCTGTTTTGAAGATTCGGTGCCCGCGATCGCCCGGCGGTTTGTCAGTGATGGAGCGGAATTTTTGATCAATATTACCAATGATGCCTGGTTCAAAGATACCAAGGCGCCTTTTTTGCATTTGGCTTCTTCGGTTTTCCGTTCCGTAGAAACACGCCGGACATTGATCCGGGCCGCAAATACCGGTATTAGTTGTTTTATCGATCCCTTGGGAAGGATCTATGATCAGGTCAGCCAAGGAGACGCGCGTGATGATCTGACCTTTGTTGAAGGATATGCCGTCAATACGCTTTATATCAGCGCCCAACAATCTTTTTATGCCAGGAGGGGCGATCTTTGGGTTGCGTTTTGCGGGTTTCTTCTGGCTTGTGGTGTGCTGAGAACGGTTTTTCAGAAAAAGGAAAATGTAGTGGGATAAGCGGTAAATTGCGTTATTATATACTTAAGTCTATTAATATTATTTATAAATAAAAAGGGGGAGGACTTCATGGATAAAAGAATTTCTGATATTAAGGTTATCGGGATAGGTCTGATGGTCCTGTATGCAGTCTCGGCCGCGGTTTATTACCAGTTTATAAAGGTGGCTGAATATCAAACGCATTCTTTGATATTGACGTTCTTTTTTGGTTTGTTATTCATTGGCGCAACCGCTGTGACGTTGGGAAAAGATTGGGGGCGTTTATTGCTCGTATCGGTAAGCATTTTGACAGGTATTTATTTTTTGAGGTTTTTCGTACCCATGGAACAATCTATTCCTATTAGTTATGTTTTTATGAGTATTATTGTGGTCCTGTTTTTCTCCAGGGATGCCACAAAGGTCTATTTTCAGGATGGCCCGCATGGGAATTGGCAGAGCATTTTGGTGGTTGATGATGATGAGGCCTTGATCAAGACCGTAAGGCCTATCTTAACCCGTCAACGGTATTCTGTTTTAACGGCGGTTTCCGGGGAGGAAGGTCTGCAGATCGCGGAAAATCAAAAACCTGACCTGATCATCCTGGATGTTATCCTGCCGGGCATCAAGGGCCGGGAAGTCTGTAGACGATTGAAGACAAGTGAGGCGACCAAACATATTCCGGTCTTGTTCCTGACGGCCAAGGATTCCCAGGATGATGTTGCTGCTGAAATTGAAGCCGGGGCGGAAGCGCATTTGACCAAACCGGTAAACGCGAATGTCCTGGTCGCGACAGTACAAAAAATTCTTGAACACACGAAATAAAAAGGGAAGATTGAGGAAGATCCTTTCCTCAAAGAATCATTATCATGAAAAAAAAGATAAAAAGAATGCAAAGGGCCTTGGCCAGGAAAGCAATGTTTATTTCCTTCGCTGTATATAAATACCTGCCGTATTTTTTAGTAAAGTTTATTTCCAATGCGCTTATGGCTGTTGCTTTTCCTTTTTTGATTCGTCATAAAAGGGTTGCCAAGGAAAGCCTCCAAATTGCCTTTGGGCAGGAAAAATCAGAACAAGAAATCCGGCAGATCACAAAAAAGTGTTTTAAGAATTTCGGCTACGCGATGGTCGAGTTGCTGTACTCTATGGCTAACCCGCGCATGGTGAAGAATATTGTGACTCTTGAGGGGATCGAAAATCTTGAGCAGGCGCTGGCTAAAGGTAATGGTGTGGTCGCGGTAACTGCGCATTTCGGCAATTTTCCGTTAATGATGATGGCATTGGGCCAAAAAGGGTATAAAGTCAGTTCGATTATTCGCCCGGTGAGAGACAAAAAGATGGAGGAATTTTTGGTCCAAAAGAGGCAAGAGTGTAAATTAAACACAGTTTATGCGATCCCCCGGACCCAATGCGTTCGGGATTCCTTTAAGGCGTTAAAAGATAACGGGATTTTATTTGTGCCGCTTGACCAGAATTTCGGAAACGGGAAAGGTGTTTTTGTCGATTTTTTTGGCCGAAAAGCCGCTACTGCCACAGGACCGATTATTTTCGCGGAGAGGGCAAATGCCGCGATTCTTCCGATGTTTATTATCCGTACGGATAGGGACCATAATAAGGTAATCATTGAAAAGCCGTTAGCATTAGTACAAGGCAAAGACAAAAAAGAAACCATTTTTCTGACGACTTCTAAGATTACCAACATCATTGAAGAATATATCCGTAAGTATCCGCATGAATGGGGATGGTTCCATGAACGTTGGAAGACCCGGCCCAGCGCCCATAATACGTAAAGTATAAGCGGGATGGCTTTGCGCAACGCGGTTTCCATTTTAAATTAAAAGCAAGAAGTGGGGAAGACATGACAACAAAAAAAGAAAGCAGCAGTTATAAAAAATTTTTGATGTACCTTAGCGCCGTGTTTGTTTTGCTTTTAGGCATAACTTTGATTCTGGCCTGGTGGCCGGATGTCGTCGGGTTTTTCCGGGGTTTTTTGGGGCTGGCTTTTGCCTTGGCCGGGATGGTCATGCTTTATATATTGAACAATCGGAAATAAAGGGATTATGTATTGGACGACATTTATCATTAGCGCGATCGTTATCATTATTGCGGGCATTCAACTAACCAAAAGCGCAGACGCCGTTAGTGACAGATTCCATTGGGGTAAGACCTGGATCGGGATCGTGCTTTTGGGGTTTGTTACTTCTCTGCCGGAAGCGATTACTTCTCTGGCTTCTGTTATTTCGATCAATGCCGATGATTTGGCGGTGGGAAATGTCTTGGGCAGTAATAATTTCAATCCGATGCTCATTGTCATGATGGATTTTGCTTATCGCCGGGGTGCGGTCACAAATTATATTCCTTTTAAAAGAATACATTTCGCGGCAGCTATTTTTGCCGTGTTGTTGACCGGCATAGTTGTCCTTGAGATAACCGCGGGCCTGTATGTTTCCCTGGTCCGGATCGGACCGTTCAGCCTGGGAACCCTGACGATCGGGATCCTTTATTTTGTTTTTATGCGCAAGCTTGCTTTGATCAGTCAGGAGGAAAAAGAGCCGTTCGGGGAGATCGGGATCCCCAGCAAGGAGCCTACCCCGGTCATTTTTGAGAAGCTGTTCATCTCTATTGCCTTTGTCGTCGGCGGCGCCATATTTTTAGCGCAATCCGCTGATGTGATCGCGGAAACCACCGGGCTGGGGCACACGTTTGTGGGAAGCATCTTTTTGGCGATCGCGACTTCGTTGCCGGAACTGGTCGTAACTTTATCGGCGCTCAAATTGCACCCGGCCGGCAAGCTCCGGCGGATTTTGTCCTACAACAATTCTCCGGTAGTCAACGAAGTGAATTGCCGGCCTTCCTCGAA
>JAGYNW010000047.1 GCA_018399915.1 Candidatus Omnitrophota bacterium | reverse complement strand
AAACCTCAATGAATATATGTGGTTTTATAAAATATGGAAATATTCCAAGGAAGCCCATGTAACTATTTTGTTTGATGGAAAAGTTGGACATCTGAGGCAATCACAAGCTGTCGCAAATTCGGTTCAAAAGGCATTATCAGAAAGGCAGATACAATCGGATATCCAAATTGTCGAGGTAGCCTTTAAAAACAAATTCATTGCCAGGTCTTTTTCTCTTGTCAGTTTACTTTCACATCCTTTAATACATCAAGGCAGATTAGAGTTTTTTAAGTGGTTATTGACAGAGGATTCTTTTAAAGAGATTATGGCGGTTAAAACTGACTTTATCATCTCCTGCGGTTCTTCTATCGCTGGCATCAACAGTTTTATGTCGCATGATCATAACGCAAAAAGCATTGTTATTTTAAAACCTGGTTTGTTGAAATATAATCGATTTGATTTAGTTGTCCTGCCTCAGCATGATGCTCCTAAGAAGGGAAATTATAGCGCTAATGTCGCAATTACGAATGCGGCGCCTAACCTGATCACAAAAATTTATCTGAAGGAGCAATCAGAATTATTGCTCGAGCATTTTTCCCATCTTAAAAATAATTTTAGGAAGAAGATAGGAATTCTGATCGGAGGAGATTCAAATAATGTTTATTTATCGGATGATCAGATTCGTATCCTGGCGCATCAAGTCAAAGAGGTTGCGAGGGAGTTGAAGGCTACCATTTTGATTACGACATCGCGCAGGACGCCGGAGAGCATTGAAAAAATTCTATTGAAGAATTTTAAAAAAGATGCCTCTTGTTCATTACTTATCCTGGCGAGTAAAAATAATGTGCCGGAGGCCGTGGGAGGTATTCTCGCCTTATCTGATATCCTTGTCATTTCGGGGGACAGTATTTCTATGATTTCCGAGGCCGCGGCAACAGGTAAGAATGCCATAGTTTTTTGTCCGCAAAGCAGAGCCAAAGTTTTAAAGGTTTACAATAAACATAAACTCATAATTGAAAGACTTAATTCGCAGGGATATATTCGTTCATTTAATGTGCGGGATATTGGGCATGCAATCTATGATGTAGCCAAGAATAAAATCAATACAAAGCCGATAGATGATAATCAGATTATTTTAGAAGCGGTGCGGAAGATTATATGATTTCTTAAATTCATGTCTTCGTTTGATTTGAAAGAATGAATCCTGCAAGGAAGTCATTCCATTGCGTCTATAATCCTTCAAAAAGTGAAACTTATGAATATTTTACAAATTCTTCCTGAAATGAATGTAGGCGGGGTAGAAACAGGGACAGTGGATTTCGCTAATTATTTGGTGAAGCATGGGCATAAGTCTGTTGTTGTTTCTGCCGGGGGCGCTATGGTCGAATATATTGAATCACAAGGCACGCGTCATTATAGCCTTGCTGTCCATAAGAAATCTTTATTTACCATGATTCGCATGGTTAAGAAATTGAGAAAGATTATCGTTGATGAGGAGATTGAGGTTGTACATGCCAGATCTCGAGTTCCGGCTTGGATAGCGTATTTTGCTTGTCGCAAGACAAAAGCGTTTTTTATTACCACCTGTCATGGCTATTATAAAAATCGGATCTTCAGTCAAATTATGGGATGGTCTAAGTATGTGATCGTTCCCAGCGAAGTGATCGGAAGACATATGATAGATGATTTTAAAGTGTCTTCAAGCGCTATCCGCTGCATTCCCCGCAGTGTCAATTTTGAAAGATTTAATATAAAGGCGAAAAGAAAAAGGGACAAAGAAGCAACGTGTACTATTGCGATCGTGGGAAGAATCACGCCATTAAAGGGACACCTTTATTTTATTAAAGCCATGGCCAAGGTGGTCAGAACAGTGCCTTATGCAAAGATATGGATAATTGGAGATGTCCCTCCGAAGAAAGAATCTTATAAGCGAGAATTAGAAGTTTTGGTGCGAAGGCTCGGCTTGTCAAAGAATGTGGAATTCTTGGGTGTTCGGAAGGATGTCCCGGAGTTGTTAGCCCAATGTGATGTTTTGGTTCTATCAACCATAACACAAGAAGCATTCGGTCGGGTTATTCTGGAAGCCCAGGCATTAGGTGTTCCGGTTGTTGCCACAAAAGTTGGCGGGGTTGTGGATATTATCGAAGATGGGAAAACAGGTATTCTGGTTATGCCTAAAGATACGGAACAAATGGGCAGTGAAGTTCTCCGATTGTTAAAGGATAAGTCGTTAGTTGAGGGGATGGTTGTGGCGGCGAAGAAGAAATTGGTTACGAATTATACTCTTGAAAGAATGGCAGAAAGAACATTGGAGGTATACGAAGAGTTACAGAGTTCATTAAATATACTTCTTATAAAGATTAGTTCTATCGGAGATGTTGTTTTGGCCACGGCCTCTGTTAAAGCTACCAGGAAGAATTTTCCAAAAGCCAAAATATATTGTTTGATCGGCGAGGAGTCGAGAAAGATATTACAAAATTGTCCATACCTAGATGGCATTATTGTATTTGATCATAAGAATAAAGATAAGAATTTTTTGAAATTTTTGAAATTATCACGCAAGTTACGAAAATACAGATTTGATAAAATCATTGATTTGCAAAATAATACTAAAAGTCATCTTTTGGCATTTTTAAGCTTTGCAAGAGAAACTTATGGATATAACAACAAAAAATGTGGTTTTCTACTCTCCAATCCCGTGAAAAATCCTTTACAGGAGATACCTGCGGTACAGCACCAATTTCAAGTATTGAATATGCTAGGAATCCCATATAAAGAAAATAATTTTCTTGAATTATGGCCTTCGGCACAAGACAAAAAATATATTACGGGATTACTGCAGACAGAGTGGCTTAGTGAAAAAAATAAGATGGTCGGCATTAATATCTCTGCTTCTGCCAAATGGAAAACAAAGAATTGGCCTATAGAGCAGATGGCAAGTCTCTGTGATATCTTAACAAGTTATAATATTCGCGTTATTTTGACAGGAGTGGAAGAGGATAAAGAACTAGGGATGCAACTTTTAGCTTTGACAAAATCTAAGCCGGCTGTTTTTATTGGAAAAACCGATGTTCTTCAATTGGCTGTTTTGATTAAAAAATGTAAAGTTTTCATAACCCAGGATTCTGCTCCGTTACATATCGCGGCGGCTATGGGGACACCCATTGTAGCTTTATTTGGGCCCACGGCGCCAGAAAGGCATCGGCCGCCAGCACGAAAGATTTCCATCATTAAAAAGGATTTGGAATGTTCTCCTTGTTATAATGCTTTTTGTAAAATTTTAACTCATGCCTGCATGCGGAATATTACGGCGGAAGAGGTCGCAAAGCTCGTATTGCAATATACTTGAGCCAGAGTCATGTGTAGCTCTTTTTATCTCAATGGAGTATGATTGTCGTTGGGTTTGACGCATTCTGATAAGCATTGCTTTTTGTAGTTAGCTGTGACAAAAACTATGTCTTTTGAGGATTTAGAAATGAATATTTTATATTTGTCAAAACATTTGAACACGGGGGGTATTACCACTTACCTGCTGACACTTACGCAAGGATTCGTCCATAGGGGGCATAATGTCTTTGTGATCTCAAGTGGAGGGGATCAAGAGTCTGAATTTTTATCGGCAGGGGCAAAATTGCATTCAATCGATATCCGTACAAAGTCTGAATTGAGTTTTAAACTTTATGGCAATTTGATAAATTTAAAAAAATTTATTGTTAAAAATGATATTGAGATCATCCATGCTCAGACCCGGGTTACCCAAATTATGGGACAATTAACAAAGCGTTTAACCGGATGTCCTTATGTTTCTACCTGTCATGGCTATTTTAAAGCACATTTCTCCCGTAAGCTTTTTCCTTGTTGGGGTGACCGTGTTATCGCAATCAGTAGCCCGGTTGTCAAACACTTGAAAGAAGATTTTCATGTTTCGGATAATCAGATCGAGTTGATAGTAAACGGGATCAATCTTAATCAATTTGAACCTGTGGATGAAGAAAGTAAAATTAGGCTGCGTAGACGATATCATTTAGGTAAGCATCCCGTCATCGGTATTATCGCTAGATTATCGGATGTGAAAGGACAAGATTTGCTGGTAGCCGCATTTCATAAGGTGGTGGCATCTTTCCCGCAAGCAAAATTGTTTTTAGTAGGAGAAGGGAAAATGGAAAACGCCTTAAGGCGGTTGGTATCTACTTTAGATTTAGTGGATAAGGTCATTTTTTTGCCGAAAATTAATAAGACATCAGAAATCTTACCGATTTTTGATGTATTTGTCATGCCATCACGTCAAGAAGGCCTGGGCATCTCTGTGATGGAGGCTCAGGCTGCGGGGTTGCCCGTTGTTGCTTCTAATGTCGGGGGCTTGCCAGATATTATTGAAGATGGAAAGACCGGGATTTTAGTGCGGCAAGGTGATGTTGGAGATTTATCCGAGGCGATCATCTTTCTTTTAAGAAATAAGCAAGCGGCTATGAAAATGGGGAAATTGGCTAAAATGCAGGCGAAAAAGAGATATTCGGCCGATACTATGGTTGAAAAAACGCTGGCAGTTTACGAAAAAGTGCGGGAACACACATTATGAAGAAAATTCAAAAGATTTTAGTGGTTAACGTTAATTGGTTGGGGGATGTTGTTTTTACTGCGCCTCTTTTTCGGGCTTTAAAAAAAGAATATCCCGAGGCACTTATAGTCTGTATGGCTCCGCCTAGGGTGCGTGATGTTTCGGAAAGTATCCGGGAAATTCATGAGTTTCTTTATTATGATGAAAGAGGTGCTCATAAGAGTTTTGTGGGAAAATTAAAATTCATAAAAGAATTAAAAAAATACAACTTTGATATTGCTTTTTTAATTCATCGTTCTTTGACGAGAGCACTTTTAGTCTTTTTCGCAGGCATTTCTCAAAGAGTGGGGTATGCGACTAAGGGCAGGAAGCCTTTTTTGACACACGTGGTTCCGTCTGCGGAAAAAAGGGATTCGTTGCATCGGTCTGATTACTATCTTAATATTATTGAATCTTATGGGATAAAAGTTGAAGACAGGGAACCCTGCCTTGCGGTTGCTGCATCTGCGCTTGAAAGAATTAATGATATTCTTCGGGAGCAGAATTTAACGACACGGGATTTTTTAGTTGTTATTAACCCTGGAGGAAATTGGGATTTGAAGAGATGGACGGTCTCGAATTTTATTTTATTAATAAAACGATTGGATGAAGAGTTCAATGTTAAAGTGGCTATAACAGGATCATCCCGGGATGTTCCTCTTGCCCAAAAGATAAAAGGTTCAATAAAAGCAAAAGTTATTGATCTGACAGGCAAGTTGTCATTAAAAGAGTTATTGGCATTGTTTCAAAAGACCGATGTGGTCATATCCGCAGATTCAGGGCCTTTACATTTAGCGAACAGTGTCGGAACTTGTGTCATTGGCATTTTTGGTCCCACGCAGATAGAGATCACGGGGCCACGCGGGAAGGGTCATGCAAATTTGTTAAAATATGATGTTGGTTGCAATCGCACAGCTTGTTATCATATAGGCTGTGAAGATAATATTTGCATGCAAGCTGTAACCGTAAATGATGTTATTGGTGCATTGGAAAAAGCAAGAAGAATGAAATGCAGAGGAAATTAAAGTGAAGTTATTTGAAAGGGATCGTATTAAGGAAATTTTAGTTATTTCTTTGTCAAACATAGGGGATGTGATCCTCACTTTTCCGGTCGTAGACATCTTGTTGAATGATTTCCCACAAGCTGATTTGTCGATTGTTGTTGGCCCGAAAGCCCTTTCTTTAGTTGAAAATAATCCTGCGTTTAAAAATACGTATATTTTTAATAAACAAGATTCCCTGATAGAAAAATGGCGTTGGATTTGTGATCTGCGCAGAACACATTTTGATTTTATTGTTGACCTGAGAAATACAGCTATCCCTTTGATGGTTCCGCATAAATACCGCACCTCGGTTTTTAAAACAAGCGATAGCAATATTCATATGAAAGAAAAGCATTTGAATCGATTGCGGAGCACCTATGCCTTTTCTTCAGGTAAAAGAAAAGCACAAGCGATTCATATCCATCCTGAAGATATACACTATGCCGAGACATTTTTAGAAAAGGAAATGGAACGAAATAAAGAGATCGTCATCGTTGCCCCCGGGGCCGCGAATATGGATAAACGTTGGACGATAGAAGGATTTGAAGCGATTTGTCGTTATATCTGTGAAGACTATGATTATCAAATTATATTTGTTGGGGACGAAGGAGATAAAGCCTTTGCGCAAGCCATAAAAGAAAGATTGCCTTTTAAGACTGTCAATGGTTGTGGACGTTTGTCTTTGACACAATTAGCATTTTTAATGAGAAAATGTCCATTAGTGATATCTAATGATAGTTCGCCGATGCATTTGGCCAGTTATCTGGATGTTCCTGTCATCGGGATTTTTGGTCCCACGAATCCTTTGCAATACGGACCATGGGGAAGAAAAGGCGTTTTTGTGAAACAAGAAATCGTATGTCCCCGTTGCCTGCAACCTGAGATTAAAGAAAAGCATGTTTGCATAGAGGTGAAGGCAGAGCAGGTTATGCGTGTGGTTGATGAAATATTAAAAAAATAATTTTTGTTATGAACGTATTTGAAAATATTTTAGTTGTTCGTACAGATAGGATTGGGGACGTTATTTTGACAACGCCAGCGATTCGTGAATTACGGACTCAATTCCCGCATGCGCGGATTACAGTGCTCTTAGCTCCTTTGACAAAAAATTTATTAGTTGGTAATCCTGACATTGATGAAATTCTTATTGATGACCGTATGGGAGTTCATTCGGGCGGATGGGGCTTCTTTAAGCTGATTCAGATCCTGAGAAAAAAGCGATTTGATTTGGCAGTTGTGTTACACACTAAAAAAAGGACTAATGCATTGTGTTTTTTGTCCGGTATTCCTAATCGAATAGGTTATCACAATAATAAATATGGTTTTTTATTGACCCATCCTTTAAACGATAGGCGTCACCTGGGGGAGTTACATGAGGCTCAGTATTGTTTGAATGTTATGCGTAATATTCCAGGAATTCAACATTCTCAGACCGAAAGACCATTGGATGACCTCTGTCTATTTGTGTCCCGCATTTCTGAAGCAGATGCCTGGGTTAATGATTTTATGAGGCAAGAAAATCTTTCTGGAGAGAATAAGATCGTAGCGGTTCATGCTGGTGCAAGTGATATTGAAAAAAGGTGCTCGGCCTTATTCTTTTCAGAATTGATTGAGTCTTTAATAAAAAAATATAATGTAAAAATTTTATTGTTGGGTGCTGACTATCTGAAAGATTTATCTATTGAAATTGTATCAGAACTTTCTCCCAACTCCCGATTGAATGTTTTTGATATGGTAGGAGTAACATCTATTGAGCAAATGGTCAGTGTTTTGGCAAGATGTTCGCTTTTAATCTCTAATGATTCCGGACCGGTTCATGTAGCCGCTAGTTTGAAAATTCCTGTTATTTCCTTGTTTGTAAGAAATAAAGGCGGCGTTAATCCTGAAAGGTGGCGTCCTTTGGGACAAAAATCCAGGTTTATCAGCGTTCCCAGGCAAAAAAACGGTACTGATGATCTTCACAAGAAGAAATCATGGAATATGGGTGAGTTAAAAAATCAAGAATGGCAGGATTTTATAACAAAAGACAGAATCTTAGAAGAAGTTGACTCACTATTTAAACTATGATAAAATCACCTCTCATTTTAATATAATATTTAATATTATTTAAGATTTCTCTTTCATCTGCAATGATTCTATTTCCATAAGTTTGAAACTGAATTTTTGTGTTTAATTGATGCCTAGCGAGGCGTTTTCTGTGAAAAATTATAAGAAATATGTGAATAAATTTAATAAACAAAGGGTCCTTGTCGTTGGTGACGTTATTCTGGATAGGTATATTATAGGCAGTGTTTCCAGGATATCGCCAGAGGCTCCTGTTCCTGTTGTATTGGAGGGGAGATCTTTTTATACTCCTGGAGGCTCGGCCAATGTCACTCATAATCTCAGCAGTTTGGGAGCTCAGGTGACTCAGATAGGGAAGATCGGAAATGATTTTGAGGGGCAAATTCTTAAGAGGCAATTAAAGAAAAAAGGCATTGATATTAAGGGCATTTTTGTTGATAAAGACGTGCCAACGATAACTAAGACAAGGGTTATTGCTCAACGGCAACAGATTGTAAGGATTGACAAAGAAAAGGTAGAGAAGAAGAGTTCGATAAATATCAATGAGAAAATTCTTATGTTCATACAGGCGCATATCGATGATTATGATGCCTTGATCGTATCTGATTATGGGAAGGGTTTGATTAATCAGGATCTGATCAATGCCATCTGTCCTTTGGCTAGAAAAAAAAAGAAAATCATCACCATAGATCCCAAGGACGAACATTTTGGTTATTATAAAAAGGTTACGGCCATTACGCCTAATCGGAAAGAAGCAGAGAATGCTATTCGGAATATTAAGATCTCTGAAAGCGAGGGAGGGAAGCTGAATCTCTCTTCAGATAGACTTGAGGGCTTAAAAGATGTAGATAATGCGGGTTTGCAGCTGTTGAAATATTTGGAATTAGACTCTTTGCTCATTACCCTGGGAGAGCATGGCATGCGTTTGTTTGAAAAAGGGAAAAAGCCTTTTTCCATCAAAACACGTGCGCGAGAGGTTTACGATGTGAGCGGTGCAGGAGATACGGTTATTTCTGTCTTTACTTTAAGTCTGGCGACAGGTGCCTCCAAAAGAGAGGCGGCCGACATTTCCAATTATGCAGCGGGTATTGTTGTGGGCAAGATGGGTGCGGTGGCGATTACAAAAAAAGAACTTTTAGAGTCTTTTTCCTGAGAGAAATTGCATTCAGTACAATTTTATAATTTTAGGTTAGGGCGATATGAAAATAATTGCTGTTATTCCGGCCCGTTGGGGCTCTACTCGTTTTGAGGGAAAAGTTTTGGCTGATATTGCCGGAAAACCTTTAATTCAACATGTTTGGGAAAGGGCATCGCAGTGTAAATTGTTAGATAAAATTGTTATCGCCTGTGATGATGAGACGGTTTTAAGAGTTACCCAGGATTTTGGTGCAAAGGCGGTCTTGACATCTAAGGACCATGCTTGTGGTACAGATCGTATTGCTGAAGTTGTTCAGTCCTTGGATGTGGATATTGTCGTCAATATTCAAGGGGATGAACCCTTAATACAGGCTGCCGCTGTCGACAATCTAATTTATACCATATCCAATGATAAGGCCTGTCAGATGGCAACGATGATAAGGGTTATTGATAATAAAGAAGAATTAAAAGACCCTAATGTTGTTAAGGTCATTATTGATTCGCAGAAAAATGCGATATATTTCTCAAGGGCGAAAATTCCCTTTGTCCGGGATGATGAACAAGCCATTTATTATAAGCATTTTGGGATTTATGCTTTCCAGAAGGATTTTTTGTTTACATTTAAGAATTTGCCTCGATTGCCTTTAGAGAGGGCTGAAAAACTGGAACAGCTGCGAGCTATAGAGAACGGATATAAGATAAAGACAGTGGAAACAGAATATGATTCGATCGGGGTGGACACACCCTCAGATCTGGCACAAGTGGAGAAATTGTTGCAATGAAGAAAAAACTTATTCAAATAGATGAGATGAAGATCGGTAGTTCTAAGAATTTTGTTTTGATCGCTGGTCCGTGTGTTATTGAGAATCGAAAGATGGTACTTAATCTCGCGAAAAAAATCAAAGCAATGACTGAGCGGCTAGAAATCCCGCTTGTCTTTAAAGCCAGTTATGATAAAGCCAATCGGACCTCTATTGAATCTTTTCGTGGTATAGGGATTGATAAAGGAATCGATATTTTGAAAGAAGTTAAGGATTCCTTGGGAATTCCTGTTTTGAGTGATGTCCATTCGCAGACAGAAGTCGCGCAAATAGCGGATTTTCTGGATATCATACAAATTCCTGCTTTTTTATGTCGGCAGACGGATTTATTGTTAGCAGCGGCTCAAACACAAAAGGTCATCAATGTTAAAAAAGGACAATTTTTAGCTCCTTGGGATATGCAAAATGTTATCCGAAAAATTGAATCTGCGGGTAACCAAAGGATATTGTTAACAGAGCGGGGAACAAGTTTTGGTTATAACAATTTGGTTGCCGATTTCCGTTCGCTTGCGGTTATGGGAAAAATGAGTTATCCAGTTATTTTTGATGCAACCCATAGTGTGCAGCAACCAGGAGGGTTAGGTCATGTTTCCGGTGGGAACAGAGAGTATGTTCCTCTTTTAGCCCGAGCTGCCATGGCGGCAGGGTGTGACGGAATATTTATGGAAGTTCATATGCAACCACAAAAGGCGATGTCTGATGGAGCCAATATGTTGGCTTTGAATAAATTAGAGAAATTGTTAAAAGACCTGAAAGCTTTATATGCCGTTGCACAGAATTATCAGTGTAAAGCTTGAAAGGTTTAAATGTTTAATATGCAGGAGCTAAGGGAATGTCTTTGAAAAAGGCCAAAGATTTAATACGAATCGAAGCCCAGGCGATTAAAAGTTTGACAAATCGTATCGATGAGAATTTCGCACAGGCAGTAGATCTTATCGTTAAATGTAAAGGGCGCGTGGTCGTTTCCGGAATGGGAAAGACAGGTATCATCGGCCGTAAGATCGCAGCGACGCTTTCTTCGACAGGCACACCAAGTATTTGGTTGCACAGTGCGGAAGCTGTGCATGGGGATTTAGGGCAAGTTACCAAGAATGATATTCTTATTATTGTTTCCGGAAGCGGAGAGACAGAGGAAACAAAAAGGTTAATTCCCTTAATTAAACGTATAAGGGCGAAGATTATTGCTTTAACCGGCGGTGTGAAGTCAACTTTGGCAAAATATAGTGATGTAATTCTGGACGTTTCTGTTTCCGAAGAAGGGTGCCCTTTAGGTTTAGCGCCAATGGCATCAACAACAGCGACATTAGCCATGGGAGATGCCCTTGCGGCAGCCTTGATCCATAAAAAAGGGTTTAAAAAAGAAGACTTTGCTTTTTATCATCCGGGTGGCGCGTTAGGCAAGCGCCTGCTTCTTACGGTTGGTGATATTATGCGAAAAGGCAATCATTTCGCCCGAATTCATGAGAATGCTCTGGTCAAAGAAGCTCTGTATTCGATCACCAAGGCAAGATGCGGTTCTGCTTGCGTTTTGAACGCAAGAGGCAAGTTCGTGGGAATTTTTACTGATGGTGATCTCAGAAGGCATATTGAGTCTGATTCGCAGCTTTTGAATAGAAAAGTCAAAGAAGTCATGACGCTGAACCCTACAGTGATCGGAGTCAAAGAGTTGGCTGTTGAATCTTTGAAAGTATTACAGGATAAAAAGATTGATGAAATACCGGTGGTTGATAATCGTGGCAAGTTGGTAGGACTTCTTGATGTTCAGGATTTGTTAAAAGCAGGTGTTGTCTGATCGATTAGAGATAAGATTTTTTTATTATGAATGTTAAATCACAAAAAAATATTATATCAAAAATTAAGAAAATAAAAGTTTTAGCCATGGATGTTGATGGTGTTTTGACTAATGGTAAGATTAATATCGATGCAAATGGAAAAGAAATTAAAGTTTTTGATGTGCAGGATGGATTCGGACTTGCAGTTTTTCAGAAGCTGGGATATGGTACGGCATTGATAACTGCGCGCTCATCAGCAGCTGTAACCGCAAGGGCGAAGGACTTGAGGA
>JAGYNW010000046.1 GCA_018399915.1 Candidatus Omnitrophota bacterium | reverse complement strand
AAAATTTTACGCGGAGCGAAAAGATATTTTAGAGAGAACAGAAGGCACGGCTGAGGATAACATTGAAAAATGGAAGGCCAAAGTTGATGACAATGCCAAGATCCTGAACACCTCAGGAACTTCCGCCGCCTCTTCCCGTAAAGTTATCAACTACATGCTTAAGGGAAGCTATCTTGAAGATCCGGCTTTTGAAGGAAGAAATTTTATCTGGGACTTTGAGGTAGAAAAAGCTGATGAGGTAATTATCGGAGGCAAATCCGCCAACCTCGGTGAGATTCTCTATGCCCAGAATGCCTGGGCGCCGCCTGCGTTCTATTCCAATGGCATGACCTATCAGGAATTATTCAAACAAAATGAAATTCAAGAATTCCGTCCTCATATGAAAACTATCATCGATGGACTTAAACAATATATCCAGGACCATAAGCAAGACCTGAACGTATCGATCAATGACCTGAGCCGTAAGACAGAATTGGAATTAAACCGATTCGGGGCGGTAATGGATGACCTGGAACGAGGATCCGCCCTGGAACAAGCCGAAGAGACCCTGGAAGGGCTGCAGGAGGCTTACGCTGACCTGGAAAAAATGAATCCGAATGAAAATTTAAGAGATTATTTCAAGCGCGAGGGAGATGCCCTGGATCAACAAGTAGATGAAATCAAAGCCCATCAAAGAGCCCTGGAATCCAAGATCAAATCTTATAAAGCCGCTATGAAACAGGAAAAAGGGAAAAGGGTTCCTAACTCTGTTAAAATCAGCGAATTACAATCACAAATAAAAGAGCTTGAAGAACAATATCTGGAACGTCAGGCAAACTATGAAGTCATTGTTGCGGCTACGGCAAAAAAATTATTAGCGTCTAACCGGATTATGATGGTCTCTGATGCGTTCAAAAATGAAATGAACTCTTACCTTAAAGTATTAGCCCAACGGTTAGATATCCCGCTTGCAGAACTTAGCTTAGCCATCCGTTCTTCTATGGCCGGTGAAGACAGTGAAGAGGCCTCTTTCGCAGGAAGACAAGACTCTTATTTCTTTCGGGGAGCCTTCATGACAGAAGAAGATCCTGAAGGCCTTGAAGCCATTCTACTGGATTGGATCTTCAACCAGGCATCGCTGTTCAATAAAAGATCCATTGACTATAGAGTTGAAATTGGATTGCCGACCTTCGATGATAAAGTCCGTATTTCTACGGTATTTCAAGATATGTTTTTATCGGAAATCGCCTTTACGACCATGACGGTTGAGCGAGTCAGCGGTATGCCCCTTATGGACATTCAAGTTATGGAAGGCCAAGGGGATATTATGGTGTCCGGCACCCAAACCGGAGGACTTATTCTTGCCACCTATGCGGGAAAGGTCTTAGCCCGGGTCAAAGGCGACCGCACTGAAATGTTCATGGAGACGCCTGACGGCAAAGGAAGAATGAAGGTCCAAATCCCGGAAGAAATCCGGGCTGAACATGCCATTACCGATGAAGAGCTCATTATCAAATCCGTTGAATACTTCAGAAAATTACATGATTTTTATGGTCCTCAAGGATTTGGTGATTTTGAAGGGGCATGGAGAAAAAAACGCGATGCCGACGGTAATCCTGTTCCATTGAAAGACAATGAAGGTAACCTTTTAAAAGATAAAAGAGGAAAGCAAAGATGGGAATGGGTCATCGCCAGCACACAGGCTCGCCCGGAAACAGTTCACAGTTTAAAAGATCCGGATATGGTCTGGCTAAAAAAGATCGCGGTAACCGATAAAGCCTATACAAAAGCAGAAAAAGAGGGTTTAGTGCTTCCGATAAACGTTTCTGCGAACATTAACGGGACGGCCCAAGGAGAAATTGTCCATATACTGGATAAAAGCCCTAAAACGCTAGCCAAGACCAAAGGCAAAATCATGCTTACCGAGCAAAGTGATCCTGATATGGATACCGCTATGCGTAAAGGCAAAGGCGTTCTTGCCCACAGGGGCGGAAAAAATTCCCATACCATGGTTGTCGCCTCTGAGTATGACCTTGTAGCCATGACAGGCATGACGGATGAACAAGGAAACCGCTTATCCTGGGAGGAAGTTCTGGAGCTTATGCCGGAAGGCACAGAAGTAACCATTGATGCAATACGGGGAAAGATCTTACTTGGGATCAATCATGAGCTTGAAGTCTCTGGAAACAACTTTAATGCAAGAGACATCCTGCCAGCTGTCAGTGAAGAGGATGAATATTGGGACGCAAAGGGATACTCTGTCGCGGAAGGATGGCGCTCTTCTGAAATAATGCGCACCTCTACGATTGTGGGAACAGGAAACAAGGCCTTTTTACAAGGCCCTATGGCTAAAATCCCTTCCTATAAAGGAATCGGTCTTGAGAGATTAGAGATAGCTCTTGCCTCAATAGGCATTTATACCGAAGCCCTGCTTGAATATGATAACATGATCAAAAAAGAAAAAGGAATCGCATACACAGGCAACGCCTTGGACAGAGAAACCGATTCCGAATTGATCAAAGATATTGAGATGACCATTGCCGGACATAATTCCGGAGAGGATTTCTATATTTCTATTTTGTCTGAATGGGTTCAATCAGCCATGCAAAGCCTGGTCCCGCCTAAAATGGAGTCTATTGTGCGTGCTCAAAAGATCAAGGATATCGGATTACGTTTAAAAGTCCTTGGCCTCATTGAACAACAATATGAACTCGGGCTGGGAGCGAAAGGACCCCGAAATGAATTAAAAACCATTTTTGAAAGCATGACCGATAATGGCATCTATCAAACTGAAACAGACGCAGAGTTGATTCATGAGATTATCGGTCTGTTAGATAAAGGATTATATGTCCGCTTGGATGACCTGAAATCCGATGAATATGGCGCAATCAAAGGCGCAGGAAAATATATCAAAGAGGAAGCCAACCCCATGGCCGGAGACCGCGGCCTGGAAAGGATGTTAAAAAACATAGAAACAACTGACTGGCAATTAAAGGCATTGAAAATCGCTGCGGATTCAAAGATTACCCAATTGAACATCTTTGCTCCGGTTGTCCGCAGGCCTCAACAAGTAACCGAATTGCTGGGAAGGATGGACCGCATAGGATTAACAAGCGAACTTGTGAAGCGTGGTATTATGACGGAGATCCCGACAAATGTCGTTAATATCATGGATTTCCTCGCTACTGGTATTGACTTTATTTCAACCGGTGGAAATGATTTATTGCAAACCGTAGGGTCCATAGACCGGCTGACCAATAATGCAGATCTTCAAAAGGCAGTTACGGCTTATAGCCTTTCTATTTTAAGGGCTAATGCTATACTGGGCGCCGCAGTTAAAGAATACAATCGTATTCACGGCACCAAGATTGAAGCAGGTTTTTGCGGTAACGATCCTTCCATCATCGGACAGGAAAATTATAGTAAAATCCTTTCTATGTTCGGATATTCCTCGGTATCTGTTGTGCTGGAAGCCTATGAACGCATTGCCAATCTTCTTGCGGATGAAGAACAGCAAGTCGCCGATGAAATCCGTGAAATCCTGGGATTCCAATTTAACGTTGATAAAACAGCAAAATTCGAAGCAGCCAAAACCATTGATTACGAACAGGTTGATATCGCAGATATCCGCCTGCAATTACCTGTTCATTATAGAGAATTCAAGGAATTTGATACATCCCTAAGAGAAAAAGGTGAAAAGAATTTATTAAGCGGGGATGAACTCAAAAGATATAGAGAAATCCATTTGATACTGACCAAAGCCGGATATACCGAAGGCCCGGCCTTAGGCATGAAATATTACCGGGATGAGGTAACCAAGCGATTAACTGCTATCCTTACCAAGGCAGAAAAAGAAAATAAACATGTTGTTATCGGTACAGATGATGGCACCACCCGTGAATACCGTCAACTCAAATGGGGCGAAAATCACGAACAAGTCGAATCCAACCCTATCTTTGGCGGAATGGGCTTGGTTAAAGCTCTTGGTATCGATAAAGATTTTCTGGAAACAGATATCAGCATCATCAATGACCTTAACAATAAATTTACCAGTTCCATATCCGTTGTGCTCCGCCGGGCGCGGAATCCCAAAGAAGTCAAAGAGGCCTTAAATTTATTCAAAAAGCAAAATTTGGATGTTTCTTACGGCGTTGACATTCAGATCCCGGGGAACCTGCTTGAAATCGATGAGATCCTCGATAACACGGTTGATTTCATTTCGCTTTCCAGACCGATGGAACTTGTTTCCAGACAAATGCTTCTGGAAGTAAACAATGCCAATGGCGCCTTGATCTCGGAAGAAGATGTCCGTTATCAACTCCAAAGGCCGATTGACATACTGGCAACAGCTGCTCAACAATATGATATTCCTCTTTACCTGGATGAAAGCATTAGAATAGAACCTTTGGTCGATGATGAGGCCATGGTCACGCGAGCAGACCTGACCGAAAGCCAAATTCAAGAACTTAACAGTCAATCTGATAAAATCAAAGCCTATTCCAAGGCACAGTTAGCGAAAGCTAGGGAAACCTATGAGCCGGTAATCAATGCCATTCAAGTAGCCATGGACGGTGCCGGGGTCATCATTGATAGTCCAACAATTATTAAAAGCATCAATGACCAACCATTGCCCATCATCGATCATCAAGGCCAACTACAACGCTTAGGCCGACAAAATCAACTTGTGGTCGCTGAAAAAAATGAAGATGATGTGGGAACCGTCATCGGCGTATCTAACCGTGTCGGCCCTCAATTGATCCCTCTGACATTGATTATGGACAAACAAATTGAAGATGAAAAAGCGTTTAAAGAAAACATATCCCGCGAATTCGCGCGCAGAGGTGTCAGCTTTCGACAGATCGACGCAACCTCCCGTTTACGGACGGATGATAAATTGGTTGTAGATACCGAATCCTTAAAATTTGTACCCCTATCGGATGGGCGCATGTTGCTGGGCCTCTATCTCTGGAATGACGCTGGTGCCGAACATGTACTTGCCGACGAAGCGCTCAAAGAGGTGCCTTTGCCCGAGGCACACGGTTCTTTAGCTCAAGCCAGCAAATTCCAAAGGCCTTCTTTGGAAAGAGCCATGCGTATTTTTATTAATGGCGCCAATGGGAGGATTGGAAGTATCGACTTTAGAAAGATAATTCGTTTTACCGATCCCAAGGATATTCAAGTGGTCGCTGTGAATGGAACTACACCGGAAAAATTCGTGGAAACACTTTACACCGATTCAGTTCATGGCGCGACTTTACTTCCGGGTGATGAAATTCGCACCGGATATGATGAAAAAATGGATATTTTTGATGGAGTAGATCCCAAAGTCGGTAATTATGTAGAGATCAAATTGGCCGACTGGAATCAATTCCGCAGGATCTATACCTTCAATGCCAGAAGATCAGCTAAAGAACTGCCGGTAAACCGCTTTCGCAAGATCAATGAAGCCCTCAATATTGATATTGCTATAGACGCGACCGGTCAATTCAAACAAAGATCACAACTGGAAGATTATACAAAAGCAGGGATGAAAAAAGTTGTTTTTACCACACCCACGAAAGATAAGGCAGAGCCAACAAATGTCGCCTACCCGATTCTCATAGGGGTTAATGATGAAATCATTCCTTTATATGTGGACATCTTTGACATCGCCTCCTGTACCACCAACAGCATCGCCGCTATGTACAAAGCCGCCATGAAAGGAGCGGATCAAATCCGTTTTGAATCCGAACTCGTCAAACTATTCAAAGAACAAAGCATTGATTCCGAACATGAAATCATTCAAAATTTACGAAAACAAGCAGATTATGGCACCATCGGTATTAGCGCGCTGGTTAAAGAACTGATCAAAGCCGAAAAAACAGGGCTCATCAAAAGTTCAGACAGGCTCGAAGGCCTGAAAAAAACAGCCGAAGGTCAAGCCGCCCAGGAATGGGTTGTAGAAGCCGGTTCCCTGATGTCTGCGCATTCTTCCACCTCATCCAATAAAGCGGTCGATACAAGTAACCGTAAAGCCAGAGGATTATCCGCTTACCTTAATATAATTCTTACATCAACAGGCGCGGCTAACGCCGTGGCTGTGGACAAAGTGCTTCCGGAACTGCAAGGAAAATTCATCGCCTATGCGGTGCGGATTCCTTTAGCGAACTCGTCTTTAGGCGAATCTAAACTTGTGATAACTCTTCCGGAAGGAAGTGAAGAATTAACCGCGGAAACATTCAATGATCGACTAAAAGCTGCCGCCCAAACCGAACAAATGAAAGGCACCTTTGCGGTTGAAGAAAACATCCCGAGTGTCGCGCAGATCCAGGGCCGTTCCGAAGGAGGCGTGGTCTTCGCGCAAGGGACACAAGTCCAGCGCATCGAGGATTCAAATTCTTATCTAGTCACGGTCCTCGACTGGTATGACAATGAATGGGGCTATGCCGGCCGTCCGGTGGATGCCCTTTATAAAATCGGAGAAAATATTATTGCAGAAGAAAAAGCCGTCGAGGCCGCACAAAACGCGTACGCACTTGCGCAAGGGGTCAAAATATCGGATCAATCCCAACTCTCTCAATCCAGCTTAAAAGTTCTTTCTGATGTTAAGAGATTCTATAAAATGAATAAAACTTTTACCGGAGCGCAACTGGCCAAAAAGACAGGTGAACCCAAGGCTTACGTAATACGCCACCTTGACCATTTGGTCAAATCCGGAAGATTGACTATGAAAGGCTCTAAATATATGCGCATAGCGGATGTGGCTATTGCGACGGTGCCTGATGTGGTCAATGCCTTCAGCCATTATATTGCTTACAATCCACAGACCCAATCCTTTTATTTGACTGATGCAGAAAATTTCCTTGCTGAGGAAGAGGGCCTGGACCGGCTTATTAAAACAGCTGCCTTGCATAAAAATCCAGAAGTAAAAAAGGCTGCCAGCCGCTTGATCATGGATGTCGCTGAATCTTTGGGGATCCACTCCTCATCTATTCATGAACCATTCACTGCCAGGAAAGAGGGACAGATTTTGCAAAGGACAACTCTTCCGGCTAATAATATCCGGGGCATGACCTATGCCACAGCACAAACTGCATTTCGTCAGATCATAAAACATGACGGTGTTGCCAGTTTCGAAATCGCAAAATCCGAAAGGGGTTACACAAGACAACCACTCTGGGAATACGCGGCTTCTATTTATGCGGCTGCCATGAAGACCGGATACAGAGGAATGATCTTCTTACAGCTGGATCACCTGCAAGTAGATAAAAAATTATATTTCGGCCTTGGAGGAATCCAGGCGGATCCTCAAAAGGCGATCCAGCAATTAAAAGACCTTATTGACGAAGCCTTTGAGGCAAGATTTTTTAATATTGACATCGACCCGTCTCCCTTAATGGTGGCCGGCAATCTCAAAAAAGAAAACGCGACGCTTCCGGAGCTGAAAACGCTTGGTCTTTATGACCTAAGAGAACTCAGTGACCGTGATCTGGAAACATTAGATAAGCCAGAGATCCTGTTGCGTCAAACATTCAATGTGCGGGAAACAGCAAATCTCGTCAAATATATACGGGATAAAGAGAAAGAATATGGCCTTCCGCTAACGGTTGGTATCGGTGGGGAAGACATGCACGTAGACCAAAATGTTTTCAGCACCTTGCGGTCCGTAAAGGTGTACGCGCAAGCCGTTGAAGAAGCCCTTGATGCCATAGGAATCCCCAAAGGCAAAGGGTTGATCAAGATCAGTGTCCAAAGCGGCACCGGGCATGGCGGAATCACAATCGCGGGTGTGCCTCTGGGAGATGAAGTCGTTCAGATCGACCTCAAAGCATTAGCCCAGATCACGCAAGCAGCTGAGGCAGGTGAATTAGGATCAACCATCGCCGGAGCCGTGCAACATGGAGCCTCAACTGTCCCGGAAAAATATTTCACCGAATTTGTGGAGAATAAAGTCATTGAGGTTCATTTGGCTACGGGTTATCAAAATCAGCAACTGCTGGCGATTCGTCAAAGCGCTCCGGATGTCTTCCAACGACTAAATGAAACCATGGATTCCAGTGAGCTCTGGGAAAACGCAGACGGAAGCAATGGCGAGATCAAATTAGCCATCATTAACTACATCAAAAAATACTATAAGATGGCCTATCAAACAGAAATCGATCCGGAAGTCCTTGCGCTTTTAAGCGAAAACGCTTTCGGACTCGTGAAACATCAACGCGATTGGCCGACATTCACAGAGACGGTAAATGCTAAAGTTAAGACATCAAAAGGATGGATTCCCAAAAAGCTGGAAACAATCACAGAATTTGCCATTGCCGAAGCGTTTTACCGGTCTTATAAAAAAGTATTTGGCATGGAAAAAAATCTTCTCTGGGGATTCAGGGACACAAAACTCATCACTCATCTTAATGAAATGGTCGGCCGGAATTTTGAAGACATCTGGACCAAGCTGGGTTTTGCCGGGCAAAAAAGTGATATGGAACAATATGCCCGAGAAGTTCCCGTTAATGCCATCCCTAGACCTCAAGCTTTAGCGGATTATTTGGATTCGGCTATGGTCATCGGAGAAATCCAAAAGATAGAGGCCAAAGAGATCTTTGATTCCAGAGATAATCCTACTCTAGAGGTCACTGTGGCTCTCAACAATGGCGCGAAAGGCACAGCCAAAGTCCCGTCGGGGGCATCAACCGGAACTCGGGAAGCCTTAGAACTCAGAGACGGTGACCCCGACTACAAAAACGGCAAAGGGGTCTTTACCGCGCTCAACAATGCCAATGAAAAATTGACACCGGAGTTAACGGGTATGACATTAAAAGCCCCGGAACTCTCCCGGCTCGATGATAAAATGATCGCCATCGACGGAACGGATAATAAACAAAATATGGGCGCTAATGCGATTCTGGGCATTTCTATGGCCACGCGCGTTGCCGCTGCAGAAGCCCTTGGCGTACCGCTCTATGAGTACTTGAATGATGAGTTTGCCTTGAGATCCCCGGATGGACAAAAACAAAAGATGACATTACCGGTCCCGCTTTTCAATATTCTCAATGGCGGAGCTCATGTTGATACTCGGGAAAAAGCGGATGTTCAGGAATTCATGATCATGCCTATAGGCGCCAACTCCTTTGCCCAGGCTTTAGAATGGGGCCAATTGGTTTACGCGAAACTGGAGGAAGTCCTTATCGCCAATGGGGTAGGTCCTAAAGATGCTTACGACAGAGGAAATGAAAAAGGCTTTAAGCCGGCTCTTAAAAATAATGAACAAGCGCTCGAATTCATCATGGAGGCAATTCGAAAGTCCGGACTGAAAGAAGGAACGGATATTGTTATCGCCCTGGATGTGGCGGCCAGCGAATTCTATGATGAATCTGAGAAATTGTACGCTTTTGATGGAAAGGAGATCTCTTCCTGGGATCTTTTAACCGTCTATACAAATTGGATGCGAAAATATCCGATCTATTCAATTGAAGATGCCTTTGCCGAGAATGATTGGCCCGCATGGGAAGAATTTCAAAGCCGCATCGGTTCAGACAATCAATTGGTCGGTGATGATATTTTTGTGACCAACCCCCGCATCTACGCTAAAGGCATCACTCAGAAAGCCGCTAACGCGATTCTGGTGAAACTGAATCAGATCGGAACCGTTAAAGAGACCCTTGATGTCATCGACATGGCTAAAGGAAACGGACATGGCGTTGTGATCTCCCATCGGTCCGGAGAGACGGAAGATACCTTTATCGCCGATCTTTCCGTCGGTGTGGGCGCCGGACAGATCAAAACAGGTGCACCTTACGGTTGGGATGGTTATATGGGCAATGAAAGAATAGCCAAATACAACCGGCTTGTTGAGATTGAAAAAGAACTCGGAGAACGCGCTGTCTATGCCGGAACATTATTCGAAGGTTATGGGCCGACGGATACCGCGATGACAGCACAAACTTTAAGACTGAATGAAGATACCGCGATGACCATCAAAGACCCCGGTGGTATCAACCTCGATCCGTCTTTGCTTAAATTGAAGATCGAAAGGGATGCCGCCTTCGCGCCGGTCAAAATGGATCCGGGCACAATTCAAAACATTGATATCAATGGATTTATTCCTGTTATCATCAATGTGACACCAGTAACGAATCTTCCGATGATTCTGGGTTTTACGGTCGACAGCCATGACCATAACAAAAAGGCAAATGCCCCGTCTCATCCAGAGGCTGCGCCTATTGACCTTAAAGCCAAGTTTGATGAAGAGCGGCAGCACACGGAAATAATGTCCTAAAGGAATTATGAATGAATCCTTAGCCTGATGTTCATTCTAAACGGGGATATTTATGATAAGCAATCGCTATAATGCTAATTACATAAATATCCCCGTTTTCTTACATCGTCAACTATTATCTCCGAGACATCTCCCAGAGTTTTAGTTGCGGATTGCTTGGCTTTGCAGTAAAATGAGTTTCCGAAAATGAAAATACCGATTTATAACAAGGACAAAAACTTACCCAAAGAAATATCAATAAACAAAACGAATCAAAAATTTTAGAATTCATGAAGCCAAAAGCCAAATAAGGGGACCCATCCTATGAAAGTCAATCTTGCCGGATATAACGTTGATACAACTGTTCTCAATGAATTAAAGACTCAAAATCCCGAAAGACAAGATATAACTCCGGAAGTGATTTCTGCCTCGTATGCGCGTATCAGCAGAGACCCACGGAATATCACAGAGATCCGTTGTGATGCGCGCAATGAAGTCGAACGCTCACGCAGGTCGAATTCAACCATTATTTTTAAAATGGGGCATCATTCCGTTGCCGAACATGCTGTCTTTAACATCGATATCATCGGTGCGTCACGTTATATCATGGAAGAGATCGAAAAATTCCGGTTATGCTCCTATACTGAGAAATCCCAAAGATATATTACCCTGGAGAAAGATCACGTCATCCCTGAGGAGATCCAAAATAGCCCCCTGGAAAAAACCTTCCTGGATATGGTCGCTAAACAAAATGCGGCCTATTTTATCTTTTATGAAAAACTGAAAGCCCATACTTTTGAGAAACACTCTGATTTAGCCCAGGACCGCAAGAATCACAGCCTCTTGGAAGGGTGGGCCAAGGAAGACGCCCGTTATATCACAAGCCTGGCAACGGAATCACAGGTAGGACTGACTGTCAATGCCCGCAATTTAGAACTGATGCTCAGGCGTTTTGCTTCCCATCCACTCCATGAAGTAAAAGCCTTAGGCAAGAAAATATTCGACGAAGTGGTCGAGATCGCGCCTTCGATCATTATTTTCAATGAAGCCAATGACAGGGATATTAAAACTTACCCGGACTTGAAAAAAAACACGGAAAATTACCTCAAATCGCTTCATGCACAAAAAGATTTCCCTTCCCGTCAAAAAACAGTTGAACTTATGGACTATACCGAAGGAGGCGATGATGTGATTGCCGCAGCGCTGATCCATTCAAGCAGTTCGCTCTCCTTTTCCGATTGCCGAAAATTGACAAAGAGACTTTCCGCCGATGAGAAAAGCAACCTTTTCAGAAACGCTTTTAAACACATGCAATTTTACGATTCCATGTTGCGTGAGTTTGAATATGTCAGTCTGACCTACAATATCATTCTGTCCTCAGCTTGTTTTGGACAATTGAAACGTCACCGCAAAGCAACACTGACCTCGCAAGAATATGACCCTCATCTTGGCAACACGATTCCTGAAGCCATCAAACAGGTCGGGATGGAAAACTATTTTCAGGATATCATTGACGAAACCAATAAAGTATACTCAAAGATCAAAACGGCCCACCCGGAGGCCGCACCCTATGTCCTGACCAACTCACATAGAAAACGCGTCTTATTAAATGTTAACGCGCGGGAACTGTATCATATCTCGCGTTTACGTG
>JAGYNW010000045.1 GCA_018399915.1 Candidatus Omnitrophota bacterium | reverse complement strand
TTACGTCCCTGGAAAAGGGATCAGCTTGGCCCGGGCTACAATTTCAGTTCGTGGATCGAAAAGACAGCGCTTGAAATGACGGACGCGGTTATCGCGGTTTCCCAGGAAACCAAACAAAATATCTTGGAGCATTTTTCCGTTTCGGCTAAACGGATCCATGTCATTCCCAATGGGATTGATCCGGATGTATATAAACCGGTAAGGGATCCCCGCCCACTGAGACGTTGGGGGGTGGATCCGGATAAACCCTATGTGCTTTTTGTCGGGCGGATTACCCGTCAAAAGGGGATTATCCATTTGGTTAATGCGATACCTTACATGAATAAGGATATTCAGGTTGTATTGTGTGCCAGCTCACCGGATACAGCAACGATCGCAAAGGAGATGGAATCTTTGATGAAACGGACACAGAAGATCCATCCGGGGGTGCATTGGATCAAGGAGATGGTAGACCTTAAATCTGCGGTAGCCTTATATTCGCATGCCGCGGTTTTTTGTTGCCCATCGGTGTATGAACCGTTCGGCATTATCAATATTGAGGCCATGGCGTGCGAAACTCCGGTTGTGGCGACGGCGGTGGGCGGGATAAAGGAAGTCGTCGTCAGTGGAGAAACAGGCTATTTGGTGCCGGTTCATTGTAAGGCCGGCTCGCATGAACCCGGAAATCCGGGTAAGCTTTCCAAGGATTTGGCTGAGAAGATCAATGCCTTGATGCAGGATGATAAATTGCGGACCCGTTTTGGCAAGGCCGGCCGTCAGCGGGTACTTGAAAATTATACGTGGAATGCGGTAGCCCAAGCAACCTTTGCTTTGTATAAAAAATTATTGTGAGTGTAATAGCGCATATGGACATGGACGCATTTTTTGCGTCTGTTGAACAACGTAATGATCCCAGCCTTGAAGGCCGCCCTGTAGTTGTCGGTGCAGACCCTAAAGGCGGGAGAGGGCGGGGAGTTGTTGCCACCTGCTCTTATGAGGCCCGTAAATACGGTATACACTCGGCCATGCCTATTTCGGAGGCCTACCGTCGTTGTCCTAACGCGGTCTTTTTGCGTGGCAATATGGGCCAATATAAAGAGATCTCGCACGAGGTATTTAATCTGCTTTATGATTTTACGGATCTGATCGAGCCGGTCAGCATTGATGAGGCTTTTTTTGATATAACCGGCAGCTATCATCTTCATGGGACCCCCCTTAATACTTGCCGTCTGATTAAACAAAGGATTAAAACGCAAACCGGCTTGAATGCCTCCATCGGAATCGCTCCGGTTAAGATGGTCGCCAAGATTGCCTCTGACCTGTCTAAACCTGACGGGCTTTTAGAGGTAAAGCTAGAAGAAGTGCAGGGATTTTTATGGAAATTGCCTGTGAGCCGCTTGTGGGGGGTTGGTCCCAAAACCGGCGCGGCTTTGCAAAAAATGGGAATCACTCACATCAGGGAGTTGGCTAAGGCCGACCCCGAGATTCTTTACCGGTATTTTGGTGAGCAGGGTCTGCATTTGCACGACCTGGCCAACGGCATTGATCCCCGTGGCATTATGATGGATGAAGAAATTAAGTCTGTCAGCAATGAGCATACCTTTGCCATGGATACGGCTGACCCGCAGGAGATCAAAGAGATTTTTTCCTTTTTAAGCCAGAAGATATCCCGCCGGCTACGTCTGATGCATTTAAAGGGACGGACGATCTCTGTCAAGGTCCGGACCAAAGATTTCAAAACAGTTCTGCGCTCACGCACATTAAAGGACAGAAGTAATTATTTTGAAGTGATCTACACCCAGGCCTGCCGGTTATTTCAGGATGTTTATATCCCGGGCAGCTATCTACGGCTTATCGGTATCAAGGTGACCAATTTTGATGATCCCTATGTGGTCGACAGTTTGTTTTCTGACCCGGCTCAGCAAAAGGTTGAGCAGGTTCACAAGGCCATTGATTCGATCAAAGACAAATTTGGAGAGAATGCCATTTTCAGGGCAAAGTGAAGGGGGGAACAGGTCAGTGAAAGAAGTTGATATGTATAAGCCGCTGAAGGAATTTTTGGAAAGAAGGGGCTATGCGGTTCATTCCGAGGTGGAAGGGGTGGATGTCATAGCGCAAAAAGATGATGAGTTCCTGGTCGTAGAGATGAAGATTTGTTTTAATCTGCAGTTGGTTTATCAATTGATTGAGCGGTTGAAGATTACGGACCAAGTCTACGCCTATGTTCCCTTAAAGAAGGGCGGCCGTTGGCCAAAATCTTACAAGCGGATGTGTGGCTTGTTGAAACGCTTGCATTGCGGCTTGCTAACTTTAGATCAACATGCCCGGAAAACGGTTGTTTTGGAGTTCCCTCCGGCCCCGTTTGTTTCTCGAAAGAATTACGCTAAAAAGCGTTTGGCATTGAAGGAAATGGAAGGACGCAGCCTGGATCTCAATCAAGCCGGAAGCACCGGCGAACTTTTGTTCACTTCATATAAGGAGAAGGCCATCCGGGTAGCCATGTATCTCTATGAAAATGGGCCCGTATCCACAAGAAAAGTCCGTGAGGACCTGGCCATGGAAAAGGCTGCGGATATTTTGAAGAATAACTATCTTGGTTGGTTTGAACGCATTTCCCACGGGGTCTATCGCATTACACCGGACTTTGAGTTTTTTCGGATCAAATATCAGGATAAGATCCATCAACTCTGGCGTTGAGAAACAGTCAGGTTAAAACAGATGATACGTAACGATGCCAATAATTTTTATCGTTGGCAGCTATTTTTTATAAAAAGGTTTACTGGTTATCTGTTTCTAGTCTTTTTTGTGTTATGTCTTGGTCTGCGCGTGGTTCTATTGGAACCCTTTTCTGCCTTTGTTGCATTGGCATTAAACTCCTTTTTCCCCAGGCCCGGGCGTTGAGTCCGCGGTAGACGCATTTTGATCAAGCTTTCAATCTTTTGAATATCCGTTTGTTGTGCCGGAGTGGCAAAGGTCACGGCGTGGCCTTCTTTGCCGGCACGGCCTGTGCGTCCGATACGATGCACATAGTTTTCCGCGTCATCCGGCAGGTCAAAATTGACAACCAGTTCAATCATGCTGATATCAATACCGCGGGCTGCGATATCCGTAGCGACCAGGACATTGTAACGCCCGCGTTTGAATCCTTCCATAGCAAAGGTCCGTTGTTCCATGGATCTGTCGGAGTGGATTTCACTTACTTTGAATTTCAGGGATCGTATTTTCCGTGTGATGCGGCTGGCTTTTTGTTTGGTGCGGGTGAAGATCAAGACCGGTCCCCGGTATTTCCGCAAAAGGGCTTCCAGGACATCAAGCTTGCCTGCTTCTTTAACAATAAATAGCTCCTGTGAGATTTCCTTAATGGTTGTTCCCGAAGGCGCGATTTCCACAGTCACAGGTAGTTTCATGTGTTTGGAGGCCAGTTTTAAGATATTCGGCGGCATGGTCGCGGAAAATAACAAAGTTTGTTTCGGGTATGTCAGGCATCGGATAATGCTTTTGATCTGGGGTTCAAATCCCATATCGAACATGCGGTCAGCTTCATCCAGGATCAGGATCTTAACCTCGGCCAGGCCTATCGTGCAGTTATAGATGTGATCGTTCATGCGTCCAGGGGTGGCAATGATTACATCCGGGTCACGTTTGATATCTTCCAGTTGCCCCGACATTTTGACCCCGCCGATCAGCACTACGCTTTCCATTTTAAAAGGACGTAAAAGCGGTTCCAGCGCGTCAGCGACCTGTAGGGCTAATTCCCGGGTGGGAACGATGATAAGGGATTTTCCGCCGTCAGCAGCGAGTCGCTGGACCATGGGAATGCCAAAGGCAAGGGTTTTGCCGGTGCCGGTTTGGGCAATACCCACAATATCCTGTCCATCCAGCACAATGGGGATTGCTTTTTGTTGAATCGGGGTGGGCGTAATAAATTTTAATTTCTTCAGGATCATTAACATGTCCGGGGCAATGCCCAGATGAAAAAAATCCGCGTTTGGTTTGTTCATAAGAATTCCTTAATCTTGATTATGTAATAATGATATAAAAATTTTGAGATCTAACTCTTCTTTAATCTATCAGGAAATGCCTTGAATAGAAAGGATTAATTCCTCAGGCGCGAACATTTTTCATTGTAAATATCACGTTGGAAGTACTCAACAATAGGGTTTCCATCCTGGGAAAATGGACTCGTAATAAAGAATATCTTTGCTGACAGGACATGTGTTTAAAGATTTTTTTAAAGAGTTTTTTTCCAGTAAATAGCGGAGTCCCTTGGCGTTGATCGCAATGAGGTCTGATAAGGTTTTTCTTTCGATGAAAAATGATTTTTTCCCTACGTCGATCTCAATAAAGGGCAGGTGATAGCTGAGCTGTTCCCGTAAAAAAGCCTCGTCATAGCTGATTGTACAGCTGTCCTGGTCTTCCATAAGGTCGCTCAGAACCGGTGTGATGGCATTGATTGAAACATGCAGTGATTTTTCATCATCTGCGACTGACCAAAGAGCAGAGTTGATCAAACTGTTTTGCAAATGATTTGTTAATCTTGCCATGCGCAGTGGAGTTGTCTTTATCGTGAGGTGCCGGATGAATCCTTTTTCTGTAATGTCTTCAAATCCTTTTTTTATTAAAACGGCAGCCCTACGGCGAGCAGATGAATGCTGAAAACTGTTTTTATAATGAAAGGAACAGTAATTGATGCCAAGGGGAATGTTTGTTTCCCGCGCATAAAGCAATATTTCCAGGGCGCAGAGTTCGGATTCCAACACCGTAACCTGCTCTCCGTGAAGAAAAGTATAGGGCCGTTGGCTCAGGTTTGTGAAATTAAAAGGCGTTAAACGCAGTTGATGAAGGTTCAGATGTTTAACACCCATATCCGATATCACTCTTAATTGGTCTTTAAGGATTTCTTTATCCTCAGGGACAGCCGGGATCTCTATGGTAACCGTTGGGATGATACCTATGGCCTGTTCAACAAAGGCCAGGGAATAATCAGCCGCGCCGATGTCAAACCGGATCTCATCTAATCCGGCGTCACGCAACTGTTCAAGTTTTTTTTCTGTGATAAGAGTACCATTGGTATAAAGCCAAGTGTAAACAGAGGCCCCGGCATGTTTTTTCACTGCGGTCAAATAGGCGAGAGACCGCTCAAAGGTCATGAGAGGCTCACCCCCGCTTATGCTTACGCCTTTAAATCCAAAGGATTTGATATATTCGGCATAGTGGCGTGCGTCTTGGAAGGTAAGCATGTTGGTTGTGGGCAGACTGATATCATCCTGCACATTCGGACAATAAAAGCATGCGCAATTGCACAGGCCGTTAATAAACAAGCATGACCAAAGGCCCTGTCCGCACAGTGTGCAGCCTCGGGAGAGATTACGGCAGTCGATTTTTGTATCTTTAAACCCGTAATGAATTTTTTCGTGCAGTTGGCTTAAGAGGTGTTGTCTTTGCGTTTCTGCGATTTCAGAAGTGGTTTTGGATACCCAATTCAGCAGGCCGTAGCGCTCGCCATGTTGATCCCGGTTCTTTTTGACCCAGCCGGAAGGATCCCATATAAAAGGTTTCATATAAATGACAAACGGTTAACCTACTTCATCAGATAAAAGATCTGAGAAAGTGATTCATTATATGCACTGGGCTTTAAGGTTGCAATAGAAAAATGTATTGTCCTTAACAGGTATAGTCTGATAATTTTATGATGTTTGATTTTTAAGTGATGTCCGTCTGCGAATTTTGATTTTCGTGAATTTTGATTTCGTTCTTGAAGGGCGAAATCCTTCGATGGTATACTAAATTTTAATGAAAGCGAGCCTAATCATTGATGTCGGCAAATTGAAAGCGGACCGGGATGCATGATGATGGCTATCGTTAGATAGAAAAGGAGAAAGGATTGAGTAAAATCACGTGTTATATAACAGGAGTATTATTGATCATTTTGTTTGTATTTCTTTTGATTAAAGGGTTTGTTATGGAAGCTGATTCAGAGATGAGAAATATTCCTTTTTTTGTTGGCCTGGGATTGGGTGGTTCAGCCTTGATAGCCGCTGGCATCTTGCTTGAAGAAGTTGAGCGTAAAGGCAAACAGATTCTTTTTCAACAGTTCGCCTTTGTCAAGGGAACGTACGGCTGGCGAAGAGTAATTACGGTAACCTGCCTCTGTTGCCTGATCTCTTTCTTAATCGGTGTTTTGGCGCCGTTGCTTTTAGGCGGTTTGCTTAAAAATAGGACCGAAACGGTGAACTCTGAGCCGGAGAATGTGGTACGGATAGGGCCGGGTGGTGGGACTACTCCCGGGGGATTTGTAAGTTCGGGTTTGATCTTGTTCGGATCGGTCTTTATTTTGTGGTCCCCGTTTTTAGTTGTCTGGTTTCTGGGGAGCGTATATGTGCCTCAAATGAAGCTTCCCGGGAGCATTGAAGAGATTATCCATTATCCGGTGACGACTGCGATGATTATGTGTTCTTATGCTTCGGCCTTGGCCGGGGTTTTCTTTTTTATGCTCTGGGCTTAGGGCCTTATGTGCATTCTCACGACATAGTCAATATTAATTATAATAAAGAACCAAGGAGGCAGGGGTGAAGGCTAAACAGAGGATTTTGATTGTTGTTTGTGTTTTTTTATGTGGGTTTTTTTCTGGTCACGTTTCGCATGCCCAAATGTTGAATAAGACGTTTACTGATTCAGAATATGGGTATTCTATCCGTTACCCCTCTTCTTGGAAGGCGGGTATTAACCGTTCCGGGATTGTGCTTTCCGAGGTCAACAGCCTGGATGGTCAAAGCGGATTGCAGATACGTTTTCAGCCTTCATTTAAAAGTTTGTCTGAGTTTGTCCGCAAGTATGTCCTGGATTTTCAAAGGCAAATGCAGGCGGGTCTAATTCAGAAAAGATCAATAACCATTGATAGGAGAAATGGCTACCAGATCAGTTTTCAATCTAATCGCGGTGGGAAAAGATATTTCCTGAAAAGTTATGTGGTGCCGGCTGAGGGCCGCTCCGGTTATTATGTTTTTCAATCCGGGACGCCATCTGGTCGTAAGGCCAGGGTTGAGCCGATCCTGGACCAGATAGCGCATTCATTTCGAATCGATTAAAAATTCATGGAAAGGATTAAGGATTATGCAAAGCATACAGGATGCGTTTAAATTATTGCAAGAAAAGTTTATGAGTTGGTTGGAAACGATCGTCTTGATGACCCCAAACTTCATTTTGGCGCTGGTGATCATCGTCGCTGCTCAGTATATTGCAAATAACGCGAAAAAGATTGTTAAGTCACTTCTGGCAAGGATTGTAGACAATCAGGCTTTGGTAAATTTCTTAGGGATCCTCGTGCATATCGGGATATTTCTTTTTGGCAGCCTTATTGCCATCAAATTATTGAATTTGGATCAAATGTTATTTTCGGTCCTGGCGGGTGTTGGTATCGCCGGATTGGCCATTGGTTTTGCCTTCCAGGATATTGCCGCCAATTTTATCGCAGGTATTGCTTTGGCATTTCGCAAAAATTATCCTTTCCGGGTGGGGGATATAATTGAAACTAATGATTATATGGGGATTGTTGAGGATATCAGTCTGCGGGACACCATGATCCGCACTTTTGAGGGGCAATCCATTTTTATCCCGAATAAATTGATCTTTGAGAATGTTGTTAAGAATTATAGCTTATTAAAAAAACGCCGCGTAGATTTAACGGTTGGCATATCCTATGGAGAAAAACTGCAGGCGGTCAAAGATATTGTTTATAAGGCTGTTAAAAAGGTGCCGGAATGCCTTGAAGACCAGCCGATTGAGATTTTTTATCAGGAATTTGGCGATAGTTCCATTAATTTTCAGGTGCGTTTTTGGGTCTCTTTCAGAAAACAAACAGATTATTTGCGTGCGCGTAGTGAGGCTATTATGGCCATTAAGAAAGATTTTGATCAAAACGGTATTACCATTCCGTTTCCCATCCGTACACTGGATTTTGGGATCAAGGGAGGGACGCGATTGTCTGAAGAGATGCCCTATCCTGGCTTTTTGGAAAAGGATGGCTAAAATAATTCTGAATAAGTGTTATTAGGCATAGTTCCCGTAGAAATAGAAGGTGTTTTTTAGCGTTTTATTGCAGTATAATAAATTTTGTAAATATCAAAAGAGTTAATTCTGAGACAGTGAAATGATTAAGAAAAGAGAGGAAGGAAAAATGAAGAAATTAATTTTATTTATGGTTTTGTTCGCGTCAGTACTGGTATTTTCTGGTTGTGAAACCATTAAAGGCGTTGGTGAGGATGTCAGTACGATCGGAAATTGGTTATCCCGTGGTTCGGACAAAGTCCAAAATCCCGAATAAACGGATATTGGAATGGGATATTGTGTGACCGCGATTTCTCTGGCAGTTGGCGTTTTGATCCTGCAATTATTATTTTGGCGCCTGACTGAGGAGTCGCGGTCATGTTATTATAGGCCATGATGGTTGATTTTAAGTGCTTTTCTAATAAGCGCCTTTATCTCTGGAGATCCCTTTTTCTTTAAGTTGCCGCAGTAATCTTTGATTAAACATGCTTGTTTTTATAAGGAAATAAACACAGAAAAAATATCCTGCTGGTGTTAACGACACGAAAAATTAAATTAAAAATATATTGTCTTTTCTAAATGAATTCTTTACTATATGAATATTATTTTATATAAAAGAAAGGATTTCATTCAACATGTGGACGCACCCCCTTCTTCGGATTTTTTTCTTTGTTTCCTGTTTCCTTTTTGTTTATCTTTCCACTCCGCAAGCAGCTGAAGTTTATTATTTCGGCAATGCAAGTTCGCAATCCAGTGAATTCAATCAGAAGTACAGTTTGAAAGAAAGGCTTACCGACATTTTTGATTTTAAAACTGGCCGTCAAATGGCTGAGCGTTCTGGTCAGATCAGTGGTTCTATCTTAACACAGATCGATTACGCGCAGGTCAGCGGCAACCGGTCAAAATCTTTTCTTAATAATGGCTGGGATTATTTGAGTGAAATTAATCTAAATTTGCAGGAGAAACTTTGGCGCAATTATAATTTGGAAGGACAACTTATGTTGCGTAAGACAGATAATCCCCGCATTGAACCGCGCCGGGATGTCCGCGTAAAAGAATATGTGTTAAAGATAATGAATCCGGACAACCTTTTTCTTTACGGAGATTTTTATACAGAGTTGAGTCCATTCACATTAAGTAACAGCCTGGAAGGTTTGACCGCAGAGATCCAGCCTAACGAAAGCCTGGCAATGAAATATATCGTGGCCCGTAAAAATGCCGCAGATGAGGCTGCAGGCCAATATCAGCGCAATGTGTATGGCGCCAAGATGGATACCTTTTTATTTACACATTCTCCTGCTATTTCCAAGGCGCGTCTCGGAGTTCAAGCGATCACTTTTCAGGATGACAGTTCTACTCTTGCACGGACATCTTCATTAGAAGACCTGAAGAATAGTGTTTTTTCTTTTGATGGCGAGTTTTCATTTACGCGTGGCTTTTCCGTTAATTATGAATTTGCCCGCAGTTTTTATCTGGAAGATGAGGATGATGCGGACCTTAAAGATCAAAGTAGCGGAAATTCGTTCCATGTGGCGCCCCAAGTACAGTGGCGTGACACGATGATAAGGCATGTCTATAATTATACTCAACCGGATTTTCATACAGAGGGCGGTTCTGCCTCACCCGATAAAATTCAACATTTGACAACCTTGGATCACCGCTTCAACAGGCAGGCCGCGCTTTCCTTGATGCATAATTATTATTGGGACCATCTTGCAGGGAGTTCTTTGACCAAGCGCACCATTTATGATGAAAAAACTGTCAGTCTCAACCTGGTGCCTATCGCTGCCCGGGAGAGTCTTCGCACGCGTTGGTACACTTCTTTTAATATTCGCAATTCTGATGATCAGGCTAATAGCGCGGAAAGCGAGACTCTGACTTTGGGTTTTGCGTTAAATGATCAGTGGCGTGAAACCGATATTGGGTTTTCTTATGAATACAGGGCCTTTAATCATGAAGCCGATGACAGCCAGAATGATTATTTTAACCGGTTTGGGATTACCTTAAGTCGGGAATATGATGTGTTTGCCAGAAGGTTATATCTGTCGATGGCCCCTTCCGTGGATATCCGCAGGACCAAAAGGGATGAGAACAAGGATGTAAACGTGAATATGTCTTTTTCCGGTCAATATGATTTGATGGATGGTTTATTAAGCCGGTTTGGGCATAATTTAGTGGATAGTGATAATGCCAGACCGGATTCTGATTACATGAATAATCGCAGTTATGTGGAATTTAATTGGGCCGTGGGGAAGGAAAAAGACATGCATCTGGTGTTGCGGGGGGATGTAAACCGTTATATGCATGAAGACGGGACATTAAATTATAAGGAAATCCAGACAGTCCTTAAATGCATTCTGAACTTTTAATGAAATATTTTAAATTTTTTAACTTTTTTATTCTCTTGGCAACATTGCTTCTGGCGGGCTGTATTTCCTCGACAAACAGTCGGCATCCTGTCTCATCAATGCATTCCACCCGGAAATTGGCTCAAGATCTCATCGAGCAAGATTGGCATGTATTCGTACGTTTTCCCTGGTCGCGTTTTCGAGAGCGCATTTCCCGGGATTTTCAGCCGGATAAAAACGTTTTTGTTAATAATGCGCAAGATGCGTTGGCCTCAGCCGTTCCTGTCAGTTTAAGTTTTACGGTAGATAAGGCTTTAACCAATGATGAAAAATTGGCGGTGACCATCACTTGGCAGCGGAAAATTGCAGACAGGAATACAGGAGACTTAACCCTGGATGAAGGAAAGTGTACGATTGTTTATTTAAAAGAAGCGATGGGTTGGAGAATTTATCAAGTTCAGGGATCATCGATCTTTGCTTTTTAACAAAAAAGAAGGGTATGAATTTGACTAAAAGCCTGCCTTGCAGCACCTTGCGAGTTTGCTGATGTCTAAATCCGTGTTGCGGTAAAAAGTGAATTCAGCTTCATCGAAAGTCTTAACCCTTTTGAGGTTTTTTTGTTCGCCCCTACCATTTTTATTGCCTTCGCGGGTATCTTCTGTATAATATCACTCGGAAAATTAATCAAATATTGCTTTTTGAAGGGAGAGAGAATATGGCCTTCGGGGAATTCAGTTTTCAAAAAAATAAGATAATCATTCGTATAGATAATAGGATATGTGAAACATCCGACGAATTGATATTGAGCAAACTTTTTTTGCGCGTGCTGGAAAATTGTATTAAGGATCTACAGAAACACAATTCTCAGTTGCTCGAGATCTTTCCGGATAAGAAGATTGAAACTAAGGAGATCAAGAGATTGGTGCAGACCCTTTTTTATTTAACCAAGATGAAAGGGGAACTAGTCCCGAACATTGTCAAAGGATCGCAACATTATTTTAAGGATAAATATCGCTTTAATGATTTCATCGAGTATTTGTACAATTATTGGCGGAGTTTTGACAGGTTTATCATTTGTTCGTCCAAGCATGGCGGTGTCGAAAAACGACCCTATAGAATTTTTAATGCGACCATTGAACGGCTAATGCATTTGGTTCGCGCCACCTATCGTGATGTGGAGGAAAATATCACAGGCGCGCATCCGAATATTTATCGTCAAGTTCGTGCGGGAGCAGAGGTGGCAGCTATCGCCAGTACTCAAAAGATCCCTTTCCCGGCCCAGGAGTATCATAAATTAGATCCGGTTCCGGTTATTAAACAGATTCTCTTGTATCCGCCATTGATTTTTAATCCTCCCATGAACAAACGTACAGGCACGTTTGAACGTGTGTATAAAAATCCTCTCCATGGGATAACCCTGAATCAAAAAGAGTGGGTTTGTTATCCGGCTAAAGTCGGGGAGCTTTTGATTCTTATTTATTTCCATCAAACCTTTGCGGAGCTTGGCTATTCGCTGGCCAATCTTTTTCAACTGGCTGAAGAGGAAGACTTGCAGCGTCAACCCGACGCAGTGTATTGTTTCGGGGTATCCGAAAAGAGTGTAAAGAATTTAGGGAAATATAAAACCGTCTTTTATGACGATGAAAAGAATGGCATTATGTTTGCGGCCGTTCCCCGCAATGAAGAATTCGGATATTTCGGCTATCTGAAGAAG